>NZ_JBHILR010000026.1:0-3867 GCF_042193415.1 Bartonella sp. TT121SHDZB
GAGATTGTTCTCTTAGCCTATTACATAGCAGCGATTAACATTGAATCGACTTATCATAGTCTTATGAAAGGTGAGTACATTCCTTTCAAGCATATTGGCTTAACCGATACGTTTCAAACGCTTAAAGAGAAAAATTTGATAGACGGTATACTTAAAGAAAACAGTGAATATTTAGAGCATCAGAAAAATCTGGATATCGAAGTTATCTTTGGTAATCCTCCTTATTCAACAGGTCAAAAAAGTGCTAATGATAATGCAAAGAATACACCTTATCCAATTTTAGATAAACGGATCAGTGAAACTTATGCTGCTCAATCTAAATCAATCAATATGCAAGCACTTTATGACAGTTATATTCGTGCCATTCGTTGGGCTAGTGACCGTATAAAAGACCGTGGTGTTATTGGATTTATTACAAACGCAGGGTTTATTAATGCATGTTCTTTAAATGGTTTACGCAAATGCCTCGTTGAGGAGTTCTCGAGCCTTTATATTTTCCATTTGCGGGGAAATGCGCGGACTTCTGGAGAACAACGTAAGAAAGAAAGTGGTGGAATTTTTGGTGAAGGCTCTCGTGCTCCTATTGCTATCTCTATTCTCGTAAAAAATCCAAATGCACAACAGCATGGTAAGATATATTTTCGTGATATTGGAGACTATCTCACAAGAGAAAAAAAGCTCACGATAATTGAAAAATTTAGGAGTATTGATGGCATTACACATAGCAAACAAGGTTGGCAAATAATTATACCGGATAGGCATAATGATTGGCTTGGTCAACGTGATGACAGTTTCAAGACATTCCTAGCTTTAGGTGATAAGAAACCTCATAGTAAAAAACTGTTTGAGATTTATTCTTGTGGTCTAAAAACCAATCGTGATGCTTGGGCATACAATGCAAGCAATGAAACTCTCGCGAAGAATATGAGTAATATGATTACTTTCTACAATAGTGAAGTGGAGCGTTTTAATGGTGTTTATACACATGATAACGGTAAAACACGTACTAAAACTGTAGATAATTTTGTTAATGCCGATGAAAGCAAAATTAGTTGGAGTATTAATCTTAAGAAACATTTAACTAAAGGAAAGATTTTTGAATTTGAAGATACATGCCTTATTCAAAGTTTATATCGTCCTTTTACACAACAATGGCTCTATTATAATCGTGCCTTTAATGAAATGGTTGCTCAAATTCCATGTATATTCCCGATGGAACAAGCGGTTGAAAATAGAGTAATACAAGTGACAGGCGTAGGTGCAATGAAAGGTTTTTCTGTACTAATGAGTAAGGATTTACCTAATTTTGATTCAATAGAAAAAAGTCAATGCTTTCCAAGATATATTTACGAAGATACTACGGTCTCAAAAAGTAAAAGTGAGAAACAATCCCATTTATTTACAGAAGAAAGTAAAACAGCTAGTTTACAAAAGCGTGATGCCATTACGAATGAAGGGTTAGAACATTTTAAAGCCGCTTATCCTAATGAAACTATCACTAAAGATGATCTATTCTATTATGTTTACGGTCTACTTCATTCGGAAGATTATCGCACCCGTTATGCTGATAACCTCTCTAAAGAACTGCCTCGTATCCCTTGTGTAAAGAGTGCTGATGACTTTTGGAAGTTTGTAACCGCAGGGCGTGAACTGGGGCATTTGCACGTGAATTATGAAGATGTAGAGCCTTATCCAGTCACATTTAAGAAGGGTAACCCAAAAGTTACCGAGATCTATAATCCCGAAAAATTTTACTACGTTACAGAAATGAAATTCGCTGGAAATAATAAGGAAAAGGATAAATCGATTGTTTTTTATAATAGCAATATCATCATGACAGATATACCTCTTGACGCTTATGAGTATATCGTCAATGGCAAGCCTGCTCTTGAATGGGTTATGGAGCGTCAATGTGTAAAGACTGATAAAAAGAGTGGTATTGTGAATGATGCCAATCGCTATGCTGTTGAAACCGTTGGCAACCCTGCCTACCCTCTAGAGTTATTTCAGAGGATTATTACCGTAAGTTTAGAGACAATGAAAATCGTTAAGAACCTACCAAAATTAGAACTAAGAGAAACTGAATAACTTATAAAGCATATTCACATGATAGGCATGCTAAATTCACAAGAGGTATAGAACATAGCGATTAATCTATACTTCTCTTGTTAAGTTGATTACCTACCATCTTAAAAGGAGTGTTTATATGCGTTATTCTAAAAAGAAACCATTTGCACTTTTAGATACTCTTATTTGGATTACTTTAAGAAACCCTATCTTAAAGTGAATTAGATTTTTTACATTGCCTTTAAGAGGTTATACCGTAATCTAAAATGATAGCTTTATTGTTATCAAAAGCTTTGTTTAAACAGAATTATGTATATTCATTTTCTTATATTACTTATAGGTTTTGAAGGTTTCTCAAACCGTCAAAATACCTTCAAAAATATACCGTTGGTTGTATTTATAGGTTGTGTTTTAATATAGATTGTATCTCTAAAATGCTAATATATTGAAATATAATGACTTTTATTTTTCGATTGAAAAAAATATATAACAGGGGGTAAAAGGAACCTTCAAAACCCTCTAAACTCATAGCTATAATGATCTTGATAGCACTCCTTATGCGTTACAAACTATCTTTTGAAAGGCTTTAAAGGAGCATATGCTTTTCATAAAGCACGTTTTAATCACTCACTAAAATAATCTATTTTGTCAGTTCAATTTACTGACACATAACTGACAAATATATATTATGAATTGAATTTATGGGTTGTCTTTTAATAAAGGTTGCATCATTAAAATTATAACCTATTGAAATATAATGTTTTTAATTTTCTCTCATTTAAAAAAAATAATATAGGCTCTAAAAAGAACTGACAAAACTGACAACACTGACACGGTCTATTAAAAGGGATTTTACTGATCTCTATAATGATCAGTTTCTATTGAGATATTTTCATAACAGACAATAAATCGCAATTATCCTATTTATCGTTTCTTTTATGACAATGAAAAATGATGCCATGGCTATAAAGAACATAACAGCTATAGAGAATGCGTAAAAACAGTAAACTTGAATACTCATATGCAAATGAAATCGTTTGTTATAAAGACAGTCCCTATAAAAGGCTGTTAAGTCTAAAATGTGTTATTAAAAGAAATTCACAAAAAAATTAAAATTCATTTAGTAAAAAAACTGATAGGTTATAAAGTTAAAAATACGCATTATGAGAGCGTTTCTAAATATTATAAATGTATAATTCAAAACATAACGCAATCGTTTCACAAAGCCCGTAATATAGCTTTAAAAGCACATAAATATAAAAGAAGCAATTAATAGGCATAAGATATTATCAATACACAACGTATTAAAAAAATACAAAAAAATATCAAAAAAGATAAAATATTATTTGACAATAAATACGTATTTTGTTACATAAATAATCAAGTGATTGAAAAACACTTAATCGTTAGCGGATTGGTTACGAAACAACCCTTCCCATTCTTTAAAATACTGACTTTCTTTTATGCTACCATTAGCATATAACGATTATGTCGGGTGTGGTTATGCTATACAATACTCTTTATGAGGAAAGCATAACAGCGGACTAACGACCGTGTTTTTCAGCACCCGGCGCCCTTATGGGCTGTTAATGAAAAATTTTAATTTCGTTAGGAAAAAACTATGAAAAATATATCAAACAACACCCCCGTTATCTCTTCCATTTCAAATGCAACCGCGCCCGTTAATAAACAAGAGCCTGCAAAAAAATACGAATTTACAGGAGAGACAATAGAGGTTGGTGATTATACTCTTTATCGCATTCGGGCTTTAAGGGATTTTGCTAATATAAAAGCTGGTGA
>NZ_JBHILR010000061.1:0-310 GCF_042193415.1 Bartonella sp. TT121SHDZB
GGTTGCCTGCGTGTATGTGGCGTGCGCCCAGTGGACTGAGGGGAGGTTCAGCCGGTGAAGCCGTTCAATTCCAAACCCCGCCCGTGCCCGATCTGCCGTAACTCCTTCGTGCCTTTCCAGCCGATGCAGGCCGTGTGCTCGCCACGCTGCGCGGTCAAGAAGGTGCGCCAGGACAAGGTGGAGGCCAAGGCGCAGATCACGACTCGCAAGGAGAAGGCGCTGACCATCGCGCAGCGTCGGGCCCGCGCCCAGGTCGAGGTCAATGCGTTCGTCAGGGCGCGCGACGCAGCGCTGCCGTGCATCTCCTGTG
>NZ_JBHILR010000061.1:330-644 GCF_042193415.1 Bartonella sp. TT121SHDZB
CTACCGCAGTCGCGGCGCAGCCGTTCACCTTGCCCTGGACCCTCGCAACATCCATCGCCAATGCGCCCCGTGCAATACGCACCTTCATGGCAACGCCATCGGTTTCCGAGCCGGCCTGATCGCGCGTTACGGGATCGAGTTTGTGGAGGCGCTGGAGGCAGACAGCACGCCCAGGCGCCACACCGCCGAAGAGATCGACGCCATCCGTGACGAGTACCGAGCCAAGACCAAGCAACTGAAGAAAGAGAGCCACGCATGAAGCGAGACCTGACCCTGACCGTGCCCGTGGAGTTGCGACAGGCCGAGGAGTTACT
>NZ_JBHILR010000062.1:0-311 GCF_042193415.1 Bartonella sp. TT121SHDZB
CCGGCGGCCCCACCGGCCCCTTCAGGCGTTGATGCCCTTCATGCCTTCCTCCGTATAGCGCTGCCCGGCCACGGGCAGTTCGTCGCTGGCGCGCCGCAGCTCGTCCAGCTCGGCGGGGGTCAGTGCCACGGACAGTGCGCCCAGGTTGTCCTGCAGATGGGCGATGCGGCGGGTGCCCGGAATGGGCACCACGTCCGGCCCCTGGGCCAGCAGCCAGGCCAGGGCGATCTGCGCGGGCGTGCTGCCCTTGCGCTGCGCCAGGGCCGATACGGCGCCCACCCGGGCCCGGCTGGTGTCGATGTTGCCCGGCT
>NZ_JBHILR010000062.1:330-642 GCF_042193415.1 Bartonella sp. TT121SHDZB
GAGGGCGGGGCCGCCAGGAAAGCGCCCCGGGAGAAAGCCGCGCCCCGGCGGCGAATAGGCCACCAGCCCCACGCTCAGCTCGCGGCAGGCGGGCAGCACCTCGTCCTCCACCTCGCGCGTCCACAGCGAATACTCGGTCTGCACCGCCGCCACCGGGTGCACGGCATGGGCGCGGCGCAGTGTGGCCGCGCTGACTTCGCACAGGCCGATGCGGTCGATCTTGCCCTCCTGCACCAGCTGCGCCAGGCCTTGCATGGTCTCTTCGATGGGGCGCATGGCATCGACGCGGTGCACGTAGTACAGGTCGATGCG
>NZ_JBHILR010000063.1:0-316 GCF_042193415.1 Bartonella sp. TT121SHDZB
CGGTAAGCGCGCGATCCAGTCCGCGGGCGGTGCGATAGTCGATGTCTTCAGGCGACGCGTCGGGGACCTTCAGTCTGGCCCGGCGAAGCCGGGCCGCTGTTTGTCGCGAGTCACGCTCGCTGGCTTCGCGCTCGACCAGCAGCCCCAGCCGCTCTTCAAAGCCCAGCCGGTCAATGCCGTCCTGGGTCTGTTGCTCGGCAAGCGCCGCAGCCATGCCGGGCAGGCGCAGCGCGTGCAGTTTGTCGACAGTGGGATGTTGCAGCATAACGACTCCCTTTCAATGATAGTAAGACGGCCCGCGCACGTTGGCGTGCAT
>NZ_JBHILR010000063.1:367-640 GCF_042193415.1 Bartonella sp. TT121SHDZB
CTCCCCGTCCAGGCCGTTCTTTAGCGTCGAGGCAATGAACTTGTAGTTCGGCGCTTTCAGATCGATGGCGCGGCGGCAGGCGGCTTCGAGGCGGTCGCGCCCGTAGTCCTTGCCCATGCGCAGCACGCCCAGGCAGGTTCGATAGGATTGCTGTGGGTGCTTGCGGGCGCCCAGCAGGTGCTGGATGACGGCCGCCGTATGCGGACCGATGTCGGCGGCCCAGTTGCGTAGCCGCTGCGGATCCCAGCCTTTCGCGACAGCCAGGTGCTCGGG
>NZ_JBHILR010000064.1:0-283 GCF_042193415.1 Bartonella sp. TT121SHDZB
GGCGACCCTGGCCCTCAAGAAGGCCCTGATCGAACGGGCGCTGGGCGGCGAGATGAATCACCATCTGGGCGACCCGCCAGGTGCGTCCAAGCCAGCCACGGTGAGCAATCAGCGCAACGGCACGGGCGCCAACACGGTGCTGACCGAGGGCGGCCCGGTCCGCATCGAGGTACCGCGCGATCGTGACGGCAGCTTCGCGCTGCTGCTCATCCCCAAACAAGAACGACGCTTCAAGGGCTTCGACGCGAAGACTGTCGCCATGTATGCCCGGGGCATGACCGTG
>NZ_JBHILR010000064.1:332-617 GCF_042193415.1 Bartonella sp. TT121SHDZB
ATCAGCTCGGTCACCGACGAGGTGATGGCCGAAGTCACCGCCTGGCAGGCCCGGCCGCTCGATCCCATGTACCCGGTGGTGTTCTTCGACGCGCTGCGGGTCAAGCTCCGGGAGGATGCCGTGGTGCGCAACAAGGCCGTCTATCTGGCGCTGGGGGTTCTGCCCGACGGCACGCGTGACATCCTGGGCCTGTGGATCGAGAACACCGAGGGTGCCAAGTTCTGGATGAAGGTGTTCAACGATCTCAAGACGCGCGGCGTGAACGACATCCTGATCGCCGTGACC
>NZ_JBHILR010000065.1:0-287 GCF_042193415.1 Bartonella sp. TT121SHDZB
TTGGTCCAGGCGCATTCCAGCGTGCCGCCCTGCACGCCATCGGTGGCAGCCGGAGTGCAGGTGCCGCCGCCGGTGACCGTGGGCGTGCCGATGAAGATGGCGTCTGCAGGCAGCACGTCCTTGAGCGTGACATTGGCGGCCGACGAGGGGCCGTAGTTGGGCACCGTGACCGTATAGGTCAGCGGCTCGCCCGCAGCGGCCACCTTGGGCGAGACCTGCTGTTGCGCCGCGATTTCCGCGCTGGCATCCACAAGTATGCTTGCGGACGCCGACTCGTTGCCCGCATC
>NZ_JBHILR010000065.1:342-617 GCF_042193415.1 Bartonella sp. TT121SHDZB
CCGGGTGCGGACCTTGACCTCGATCACCACTTCGGCGTCGGGAGCCATCGAGGCAATGGCGCAGGTCAACTCGCGCGTCGCGCTGTTGACGCCACCCGTGGGCGTGCCGCAACTGGCGTTTGCGCCGGAGACGATGCGGCTGGAGACAAAGCCGCCGCCCGGGTATGCGTAGGGCACGGGGTTGCCGGCCTCGTCCACCGGGTTGCCTCCCACGATGCGCACGCCATCGGTCTGCTTGACCAGCGCCTGCAGCGAGTCGCGCACGCGGACATTCG
>NZ_JBHILR010000066.1:0-613 GCF_042193415.1 Bartonella sp. TT121SHDZB
TAGTGAGGCAGAAATACTTGAAAAGCTCAAAGATGCTTTCTGCACAAAAAGTCTTATTTCTTACTTTGAAGAAACAGAGAAAAACCTCGATAAGGTTTTAAAGATTTTTATTCGAGTAAATAGCGGAGGAACACAACTTTCGTATTCAGACCTTTTAATGTCAATTTTAACTGCAAATTTCTCAACTGACATTAGAGATTTGATGAACAAATTTGTTGACTCATTAAAGGAACGAGGTTTTGGAGTAATGGGCAGAGACCAAGTGTTGAAAACTTGTCTGTTACTAACTGAAAGCAACCACATATTCCAACTAAAGAATTTTAGCAAAAGTAATATCAATAAGATAGAAGATAATTGGGAAGAGATTACCGAAACAATTTTTAAAGCAACAAAATTGCTTAAAGAATTTGGCTATACAAATCAACTTTCTTCTGCTTACATTTTGTCAGCAGTTGCGTACTTCATTTTCAAAAAGAAAAATATAACACACGAGGATAAAACAGAATTACTCAAATTTGTGCGAAACGCACAAATTACGAGTTATTTTACGACTTCGTTAGATGGTAAGTTAGAGGTAGTAGCAAAAATCATAAGAACGGCAGAAGATTTTGAA
>NZ_JBHILR010000067.1:0-282 GCF_042193415.1 Bartonella sp. TT121SHDZB
CGGTGGACCCTGTGGCCTTGCCAGTCGAGCAGGCTCGCCAGCGCATCGCCCAGTGCGGCCTGGCGGCCGTGGCCGACGTGCAGCGGACCGGTCGGATTGGCCGAGACGAATTCCACCAGCACCGGCGCGCCGTCATGCGTGTTGGCGGCGCCGTAGCGGTCGCCTTCGGCAAACACGGCGGCGATCACGTCGGCACGCGCGGCGGCAGACAGGCGCAGGTTGATGAAACCCGGGCCGGCGATCTCAACGGCGGACACCAGACGCTGGCCGCGGGCATCGGCG
>NZ_JBHILR010000067.1:336-611 GCF_042193415.1 Bartonella sp. TT121SHDZB
GCGCGACGTTGCAGGCGATGTCGCCGTGCGCGGCCTGCTTGGGGCGCTCCAGGACGATCTCCGGTCGGGCTTGGCCCTCGGGCAGCAGGGAGCCGACGGCGTCGGACAACAGTTGGGCGATCGTCTGTTTGTGGGAGGGCAGCATAAAGAAACCATGACGCCGGCAGTGCTGAAATGGATTGAAATCCAGTCCTGGCGCCGCCAGTTGCGTTGTTCGGGGAAAAGTACGAAATTTTATCAGGTGAGCCGCGGTCTCAGAGGTATCCGCCCCAGTC
>NZ_JBHILR010000027.1:0-2900 GCF_042193415.1 Bartonella sp. TT121SHDZB
CTTCAAAACCTATAAGTAATATAAGAAAATGAATATACATAATTCTGTTTAAACAAAGCTTTTGATAACAATAAAGCACTCATTTTAGATTACGGTATAATCTTTTAAAGGCAATCCAAATAAGAGTATCTAAAAGTGCAAGTTTCTTCTTTTTAGAATAACGCATATAAACTGTCTTTTTGAGATTTTACCTAATCAACTTAACAAGAGAGGTATAGATTATGGTTATAAGCTCTATACCCCTTGTGAATTTAGCATGCCTATCATGTGAACACGCTTTATAAGTTATTCAGTTTCTCTTAGTTCTAATTTTGGTAAGTTCTTAACGATTTTCATTGTTTCTAAACTTACTGTAATAACCCTCTGAAATAACTCTAGAGGGTAGGCAGGGTTGCCAATGGTTTCAACAGCATAGCGATTGGCATCATTGACAATACCACTCTTTTTATCCGTCTTAACGCATTGACGCCCCATAACCCATTCAAGAGCGGGCTTGCCATTGACGATATACTCATAAGCTTCAAGAGGGATATCTGTTATTGTGATATTGCTATTATAAATAACAGTGGTTTTATCTTTCTCTTTACCTGCTTTTGCGAACTTCATTTCAGTTACATAATAGAATTTTTCGGGATTAGAGATCTCTGTAACTTTTGGATTACCTTTTTTAAAGGTCACTGGATAAGGCTCTACAGTTTCATAGTTTACGTGCAAATGACCGAGTTCACGCCCTGCTGTTACAAACTTCCAAAAATCATCAGCACTCTTTACACAAGGGATACGAGGCAATTCTTTGCATAAATTATCAGCATAACGGGCGCGATAATCTTCCGAATGCAAAAGACCATAAACATAATAAAATAGATCATCTTTCGTGATAGTTTCATTAGGATAAGCTGCTTTAAAATGTGCTAATCCTTCATCATAAATGGCATCACGGCGTTGTAAACCAGCTGTTTGGCTGTCTTCTGTAAATAAATGGGATTGTTTCTCACTTTTATTTTTTGAAACCGGAGTATCTTCGTAAATATAGCGTGGAAAACATTGACCACTCTCTATTGTAGTAAGATTAGGTATACTTTTAGCCATCAAAACAGAAAAACCACTTCTTGCTCCTATACCTGTAATTTGTATCACCCTATTATTAACCGCTTGTCCCATAGGAAATATACGCGGCATTTGGTAAGTTCTTTCATTAAAAATACGATTATAGTAGAGCCATTGTTGTGTAAAAGGACGATAAAGGCTTTGAATTAAGCAATCACTCTTAAATTCGGAAAACTTTCCCCTTACAATTTCTTCTTTCAGACTACTACTCCAACTAATTTTTGTAGCATCAATATTAACAAAATTGTCTACAGATTTGATACGTACTTTACGGTCAGCATGCGCATAAGCATTATTAAAACGTTCTACTTCACTGTTATAGAACGTAATCATATTACTCATGTTTTTAGCTAAAACTTTACGACTTGAATTATATGCCCAAGCATCACGATTGGTTGAAACACCAAGAGAAAATGTTTCAAAGAGTTTCTTACCATGACTTTTTTTATCACCTAAAGCTAAGAACGCTTCAAAACTTTCATCACGTTGATGAATCCAATCACCATGTTCATCCGGCGTGATCGTTTGCCATTTTTGTTTACGTGTAATGCCATCAATGCTACAAAAATTCTTAATTGTCTTAAGCTTTTTTTCTCTTGTGAGATTATTACCAATGTCATGATAATAAATTTTACACTCTCCAGAAGCATTAGGCTTTTTGATAAATAGTGTCACGGCAATACCAGTCATACTACCATTACCAAAAACATTTTCTCCTTCTTGAGCAGCTCCATTACTTAACATATTTTTACGAATATCCCCCCGTAAATTAAGTACATAAATGCTCGTAAATTCTTTGGCTAAAGATTTTCGTAAACTGTCCATTGTTGACTTTTCTATATAACCAGAACCAGAAACAAAACCAATTACCCCAGCATTATCAATACGATCACTAGCCCAACGAATGGCGCGGATATAACTATCATATAACTTTTGCGTACTAGTTGCTCTAGATTGAGCAGCATAAGTTTCACTGATCCGTTTATCTAAAATCGGATAAGGAGTGTTTTTTGCATTGTCGTTTTCATTTTTTTGTCCTACCGAATAAGGAGGGTTACCAAAGATAACTTCGATATTCAGTTTCTTTTGAAGTTCCAAATATTCACTGTTTTCTTTAAACAATTCCTGTAGCAAGTTCTTCTCTTCAAGCATGCGGAAAGTATCGGTTAAGCCAATATGCTTAAAAGGAATATACTCACCTTTCATAAGACTATGATAAGTCGATTCAATGTTAATCGCTGCTATGTAATAGGCAAGCAAAACAATCTCATTGGCATGAATATCATGACGGAATTTATATTCCATATCCTCTGGTTTTATGAGATTGGATTGTAAAAGCCGTGTGATAAAGGTACCAGTACCTGTAAAAGGGTCAAGAATAGAAACACCCCGTGACCCCAAGCTTTTGCCAAATTCATTACGCAACACATCATCAACAGAATGAATGATAAAATCAACAACCTCAACGGGCGTGTAAACAATTCCAAGCTTATCCGTGGTTTTCTTAAATGCCTTGGCAAAAAAACTTTCATAAAGCTTGATAATAAGATTCTGTTTTGCATGAGTTTCCGTAATGCTTGCTGTACAGAACATGACACTTTTGTAAAATTTATCAAGATCTTTCGTTTTCTCTGCGATATTGGTTTTATCCAGTTCCATTAAGATCTTATCCATTGCTTGCGAAATGGCATTGTTCTGTACAAATTCATTACCGTAAAATAAAGCTTCAAACACGGGACGCGTGACAAGATGTTGCGCTAACATCTCAATCGCTTCCTCTTGCTTGATTTCAC
>NZ_JBHILR010000068.1:0-610 GCF_042193415.1 Bartonella sp. TT121SHDZB
CGCGCGTTGCTGGAGGATGGACAGATCGATCCGCCCCGGGCCGGGCTGGGACACCAGATTGGCCTGGTCGGCCGCGGATTTTTCGATGCCCACCTTGAGTGCGGCGATGGCATCGCGTTCATCGGCCAGCAGGCGTTCCAGCACTTCCTGGCTGGCGTTGGCGGGAACGCGTTCCTTCCAGCGATCGAACAGGCTGCCCAGCTGCTCGTCGCTCAGCGGCGCGGGCAGGGCAGGCACGGGTGTGCGTGCCCTGGCGCGCAGGCGGTCCAGTTCCGGCGCCAGCGCATCAGCCTGAATGGCATTGCGGCGTTCCTTGTCGGACGCGGAGCCACCGCCCAGCGTGCCCTGCAAGGCACCCAAAGGGCCTGCGGCCGGTGCGGCCTTGGCCAGGCCCGGTGCCAGCAGGGCGAGCAGCAGGCCGAGCACCAGGCACATGGCCCGCAACAGGTGCATCGGCGTCACGGCAGCCAGTTTGCGCGATGGGCGACCGGCGGCAAGTATGGGGTTGTCGGCAGGAGACATCGGTTCTGAATTCGGGCCTGTGCCGCTGTGTGAGTGCGGACTATCATTTGTCAAAAGTGGGAGCGTCAGGCGCTGTATTCACGGGCCT
>NZ_JBHILR010000069.1:0-607 GCF_042193415.1 Bartonella sp. TT121SHDZB
GCAGAGACAAGAATGCTTCTATCAGGCATCCATCAGTCCGCTACCTCCATAGGCTGATTGTCCACACCATCTACCCAAGGAAAGAGCCAAGCAACGTGAATGGAGAAGACTTGAACCTCATGCACCAAGCCATCCAACACTTTTCCTTACCTCCTCACCTACCTGAAGTTCCCACTGATTTCTACGCTGAGTTTGGTATGGTTGGATACTTTGTGAGGCGCCTCATGTACTACAAGGATTATGCTTGGACAAACAGGGATCCAGAGGCTCAGATTGGAATAGGCGGCTTGATCACACCTTTGCTTGAGCACCAGGGTATTAACTTGGGAGATGATGCATCCTGTCCCTCTTTCATTGATCTCACCTACTTGAAGTCAGCTCATTACTTCTCTGGAAGATACGATGGGAAGTGTGTTTACTCGTACTTGAGAGGCCCCACCACAGTTGAGCTGCTCCTCCCTAACTATGAGCTCACTACTTTGAGAACACCAGGTACTATGAGTTTTGATATCAGTGAGCAGCATCTCCTGGGCAGTCATGGAGCTCTTGGCCCTATGACATTGAAGATGAATGAGAAAGCAGCAGCAAAGGCAGCTAAGTTTGATCA
>NZ_JBHILR010000028.1:0-2888 GCF_042193415.1 Bartonella sp. TT121SHDZB
AATGTGATAAACGTTTGATAAAATTTGGAATGGAAAATTGAGAGAGGGGCGCCCCCGCCGCGCCCGCGCATTATTTATGCAGCGTCTTTTATGGTTTGATCACAAATTTTGATATGACCATTCAATTTTTTGGTATCTATATATGAATTGCCAAAAACACTCACTTGATCACAAATGTATGTATAGCCTGTAATTTTTGCATTTTCATAAATACAAGCATCATCACCAACCACAGCAAAAAACCAAACTTGAGCATTGTCATAAATTCTTGCATTGCCATAAGCTTGCGCATAGCCAGTCAATAAAGCGTTATCATAGATTTTAGCATGACCTTTTATAACAGCCCTGTCAGATACCTCAGCATGATTCAAAACGCAGGCATGATCGTAAACATAAGTTATTCCAAAAACCAAGGCATGATCAGCAACTCTTGCATTGTCATAAATTTTTGCACAATCAAAAACTTTAGCATTGCCTTCAATTTTTGCATTATGGAAAACACTAGCGTGATCACAGACTGTAGCGTGATCAGAAACATGAGCATTATTATAAACACAAGCCTCATCATAGACCCAGCAATTACCATCATGAGAGAGGTTATCTTCCTTTTCAATAAAGCCACCCAAGGCACCAGCCTTAACATCAGCAAAGTCTTTTAATGCTTTAATGCGATAAAGGGTATGATTATTAATTACACGCGTTTCATTTGTGAGTGCAAACTTTTTTTGCATAGCACAATTCCTTTATAAATAGATTTAAATTTTTTGAATGAAATGTTTAAAGGGGGGCGCCCCCGCCGCGCCCGTGTCTTATTTACGCAGCGTCTTTTATAGACTGGTCATTATAGACAATTTCTTTACTACAGACTTCAATATTATTGCGAACCCAAGTGTCACCTTTAATGACCGCATTGCGAAAAATCTTTACATTTGCAAAAATACAAGCATATCCGGAAATTTTCGCATTATCATAAATTTTTGTATCATTAAAAACACAAGCGTAATAATGAACATGAGCATTACCAAAAATATGAGCATCCGGATAAATACGTGCAAAGCCATACACATGAGCATTGCCATAAATATTGCCAGCCACAACCGCCTTGCCATAAACACGGGCGTTTTCATAAATGCAAGCAACATTGTTTACATGAGCATAGTCACTTACAACGGCATCATCGTAAACCCGTGCATTGCTATAAACCTTGGCTTTCCCTCCGACCCAGCAATTGCCATCATGTGATAAATTACTTTCACCTTGTATAAACCCGCCTAACTCACCTTTTTTGACGTCTCCAAAATCTCTTAAAGCTCTAATTCTATGAAGGGTTTTAAAGCCAACCTCTATTGTCTCACCTGTAAATTCGTATTTTTTTGCAGGCTCTTGTTGATTAACAGATGCAGTTTCATTTGAAATGTTCGAGGAAATTGTATTTTGAGAATTTTTCATTTTAAATTCTTTCTTAACGTAATAAAGTTTTCAATTAACACCCTATAAGGGCGTCGGGCGTTAGCAACACATTGATTTATATATATAATTCACTGTTTTGCATATTGAATTAAAGCCCCGAATATAGTAAGATTTTCTTATTCTAAACCCTCTCAGATTGAATCAATTCATATCACTTGCTTGCACGTCAAAAGCGGGGCTGGTGTATGGGTAAAATTTATACAAGAAAGGACTAAAATGGCTCTTATGAACCGTCTTAATGCAAGATCTGTCGCAACATTGGGAGTTGGCAAATATAATGATGGAGCTGGCTTGCTTCTTCACAAACGTAAAGATGGAGGTGCTCAATGGCTTTACCGCTATACCATTCATGGACGCCGTCGCGAAATGGGATTAGGTGCTTTAAGACATGTCTCTTTAAAAAAAGCACGTGAATTAGCAAACCAATGGCGTTCTGTTTTGCATGAGGGTCGTGACCCCATTAAAGAACGCAATAAACAAAAGCGTGAAGCAATAAGCAATCTCCATTATTTAAAAGATATTGCCTTGGATACTTTTGAAAGTCGTAAAGCTGAATTAAAAGATAATGGTAAGGCTGGGGACTGGTTTTTACCTTTACGGCTTTATATTCTCCCCAAATTAGGTTGCCTACCCGTTTCTGAGATTACACAAACTGAGATACGCAATATTCTTACTCCCATTTGGCATTCAAAAGCTGCAACAGCAGAGAAAGCACTGAACCGTCTTAATCTTTGTCTCAAACATGCGGCTGCCTTAGGATTGGATGTTGATTTACAAGCAACCGAAAAAGCACGCGCTCTTTTAGGCAAGCAACTTCATAAAACGCAAAATATACCAGCGATGGATTGGAAAGATGTCCCTGCCTTTTATCAGACACTCAGTAAAACGATAACAATGACACATTTAGCTTTGCGTTTGCTTATTCTTACAGGCGTTCGTACTTTTCCTTTGCGTCATATTCATAAAGATCAAGTTGATGGGGATATATGGACAATTCCTGCTGAAAATATGAAAGGAAAGCGTGATACAACAAAAGAATTTCGCGTCCCCTTATCATTAGAGGCATTAGACATTTTAAAGCAAGCGCGCGGGCTTTCTCGCAATGATTTCTTTTTTTCTGCAACCGGTCGGGGTCCCCTTGGTGAGAATTGCATGTCACAATATATGCAACAGATTGGACTTGAAGCACGTCCCCATGGATTTCGTTCTAGTTTACGCGATTGGCTTGCTGAAACAACCAATGCCCCCTATGAGGTCGCTGAAACCATTTTAGCTCATACGGTCGGCGGTAAAGTAGAGCGTGCCTATCGTCGTACTGATTATTTAGAACAGCGCCGTGTCTATATGGATAAATGGGCGGCTTATGTCACGGGTCAATCTTAAGATATGGGGTGCATAACCCCATGATCTGTGGATAA
>NZ_JBHILR010000070.1:0-604 GCF_042193415.1 Bartonella sp. TT121SHDZB
GCATTTTTGTAAAAGACTATAAAAATGCATCGGAATATGAGCCTTAAGTCTTTCTGCTGGTGATGAGCAACAACCTCCACATGCTTGCTTTTTCTTGCCTGTGCGGGATTGTTTCCTCAATCCCTTGTCAGCAATGGCACCATCATCTTTACAAGTAAGCTCGGACAAAGGGCATAGGACTAGCCGCTGGACAAACAATCACCGCTCTTAACCATTACACCACAGCTAAGCCCATCAAAGTATATTACAACAAAATGTAGCCAATTTGGAGCTGAAAGATGAAAGTCGTGCCAAAAGCCACAACATTGCCATAAGCTTGACAACAAACTTTACTATCATTGTATACTTTTGAATTTTCATAAATTCGGGTATGATCATAAACCCAGCAATTATCCTCATGCGATAGGTTTCTTTCATTTTCAATAAAATCGCCGAGATCATCAGCTTTGACTTCAGAAAAGTCTTTTAAAGCTTTAATACGATAAAGGTTTGTAATATGTTTAATGTACTTAATGGAATTAGATTTTTGAAGACTTATCATAATGGGGATCCAATCTTAGAACAGAATTTACTCTTAACATCAGAAAAAAATCTTCAATGGCCG
>NZ_JBHILR010000071.1:0-252 GCF_042193415.1 Bartonella sp. TT121SHDZB
GGGCGTCGAACATGGCGGGGTCCAGCGCATTCATCTTGTCGGGCCGGGCCAGGGTCACCTCGGCCACGCCGTGGTCCACCGATATGCGCACGCGTTCTTGGCTCATGGCTTGTCTCCTTGTGTCTATGCGGTTCTTTGCTGGCGGTCGGCCGCGTTGCGCGATTCGATGGCGCTGCGCGCATTCGCCCAGTCCTGGTCGCTCCAGCTGGCCAGCCCGGCGAAGTTGCCGCCCGTCGCCTGGTATTGTCCGCC
>NZ_JBHILR010000071.1:324-601 GCF_042193415.1 Bartonella sp. TT121SHDZB
GGGCATGCGGCCGTTGCGGCCCATGGGGTTGTCGGCGCGCACATGCTCGCCGCCCTGCGGGTTCAGCCGCGCGCTCATGCCTTCGGTGGGGAACAGGCCCGGCGCGATGGCGTTGAAGCGTATGCCCCGGTTGCCCCATTCCACGGCCAGCGACTGCGTCATGGCATGCACGCCCGACTTGGCCATGGCCGAGGGCACGGTGAAGGCCGAGCCGTTCCAGACCCAGGTGGTGAGGATGGACAGCACGCTGGCCTTGCGGCCCTCGGCCAGCCAGCGG
>NZ_JBHILR010000072.1:0-599 GCF_042193415.1 Bartonella sp. TT121SHDZB
AATATCTTATGCCTATTAATTGCTTCTTTTATATTTATGTGCTTTTAAAGCTATATTACGGTCTTTGTGAAACGACTGCGTATTTTTTGAATCTATACATTTATAATATTTAGAAACGCTCTCATAATGCATATTTTTAACTTTATAACCTGTCAGTTTTTTTACTAAATGAATTTAAAATTTTTTTGTGAATTTTGTTTATAACACATTTGCAACTTAACAGCTTTTATAAGGGCACTCTTATAATCAATGCTTTCATTTGCATTTTTGCTTTATTCAAACAAAGCTACTGTTTTCACGCATTCTCTATAGCTGTTATGTTCTTTATAGCCATGGCATCATTTTTCATTTTCATAAGAGAAGCGATAAATAGAATAATTGTGATTTATTGCCTGTTATGAAAATATCTAAAGAGAGATTGATAATTATAGAGATCAGAAAAATACTTTTTAATAGGCTTTTGTCAGTTGTGTCAGTTTTGTCAGTTCTTTTTAGACCCTCTATTATTTTTTTTAATGAGTAAAAATTAAAAACATTATATTTCAATAGGTTATAATTTTAATGATGCAACCTTTATTAAAAGACAACCCATAAATTCA
>NZ_JBHILR010000073.1:0-266 GCF_042193415.1 Bartonella sp. TT121SHDZB
CCTCGGCCCTGGACACCATCCTCAACGAGATCGAGGCCATCGACGGCGAGATCGCCCGCGAGAACCGCCCGAACCAGGTGGCCGGCGATGAGCGCGCCGAGCACGAGGCTGCGATGAACGTCGCGGCCCGCGCGGGTGGCGGTGGGCAGACCGATGAATCCCAGGCCCTGCGCGCCATGCTCAAGGGCGGCCTGTCGGCGCTGAGCCAAGAGCAGCGCGGCGCGATGGCAGCACGCCAGAACCCCGACATTCAAGCGGCCATGTCC
>NZ_JBHILR010000073.1:332-599 GCF_042193415.1 Bartonella sp. TT121SHDZB
GATGGGCGGCGTCCGCGCCGTGGCCAGCGAGATCCAGACCGCGACCGGCGCTCAGATGCTGTTCCCCACCGCTGACGCGACGTCCGAGGAGGGCGAGATCGTCGGCGAAAACGTCACAGTTTCGACGGGTGAGACGACGTTCGGCCAGGCGAATATGGGCGTCTACAAGTACAGCTCCAAGAGCATCGCGCTGCCCTTCGAGCTGCTGCAGGACTCGTTCATCGACATCGAGGCCTACATCAAGTCGCTGCTGGCTCTGCGCCTGGG
>NZ_JBHILR010000029.1:0-2696 GCF_042193415.1 Bartonella sp. TT121SHDZB
TAGTCAGTCCGACGATAGGCACGCTCTACTTGTCCTCCTACTGTATGACTTAGAATAGTTTCAGCAACCTCATAGGGGGCATCGGTTGTTTCAGCGAGCCAATCACGTAAACTAGAGCGAAAACCATGGGGGCAGGCTTCAATTTTATTTTTTCTCATGTAAATATACATACACTTCTCAGCGAGGGGACCGCGACCTTTAGCAGAAAAGAAGAAATCATTGCGAGAGAGCAGGCGCGCTTGTTTCAAGATTTCTAATGCTTCTGTTGATAAAGGCACACGAAATTCTGTTGTAGCATCACGCTTTCCTTTCATATTTTCAGCAGGAATTGTCCATATATCCCCATCAATCTGGTCTTTATGAATATGACGTAAAGGATTTGTGCGAACGCCTGTCAGAATAAGCAAACGCAAAGCCAATTGTGTCATAGTTATTTTTTGACAAAGTGTTTTATAAAAAGCCGGCACATCTCTCCAATCCATTGCAGGTAAGTTTTTTATTTTATGGCGTTGTTTACCTAAGAGCGCGCGTGCTTTTTCTGTTGCCTGTAAATCAACATCCAATCCTAATGCAGCAGCATGTTTGAGACAAAGATTAAGACGATTAAGAGCTCTATAAGCAGTTCCAGCTTTTGAATGCCAGATAGGAGCAAGTGTATTGCGTATCTCTGTTTGTGTAATCTCTGAAACCGGCAGACAGCCTAATTTGGGAAGAATATGAAGGCGTAATGGTAAAAACCAACTTCCATTCTTACCATCATTTTTTAATTCAGCTTTACGACTTTCAAAAGCATCTACAGCAATGTCTTTTAAATAATGGAGATTGCTTATTGCTTCACGCTTTTGTTTTTCACGTTCTTTAATAGGGTCACGCCCTTCACGTAAAACAGCCCGCCACCCAGTTGCCAATTCACGGGCTTGTTTTAAAGAGACATCTCTTAAAGCACCCAAGCCCATTTCACGACGACGACCATGAATGGTATAGCGATAAATCCATTGAGCACCTCCATCTTTACGCTTATGAAGTAACAAGCCGGCACCATCATTATATTTGCCAGCCCCCAATGTTGCGACAGATCTTGCATTAAGACGGTTCATAAGAGCCATTTTTTAATCCTTTCTTATACAAATTTGATCCATACACTCATCCCACTTGTTATGTGCAAATGAGTGGTTTTGATTGATTCAAGATAAACAGATTTAAAATGAGACAATCTTACGTTATTCAGGGTTCTCATTCAATATGAATAACGCTAGATTATCATTATAAATCAATATCTTGTCAAAGGCAGTTAAGTCTAAAATGTGTTATTAAAAGAAATTAACAGAAATCTTAAAAGCCATTTAGTGACAAAATTGATAGGTTATAAAGTTTAAAATACGCATGATGAGAGCGTTTCTAAATATTATAAATGTATAGATTCAGAAAATACGCAGTCGTTTCACAAAGCCCGTAATATAGCTTTAAAAGCACATAAATATAAAAGAAGCAATTAATAGGCATAAGATATTATCAATACACAACGTATTTAAAAAATATCAAAAAAGATAAAATATTATTTGACAATAAATACGTATTTTGTTATATAAGTACTCAAGTGATCAAAACACTTTGTGATTAGCGGATAGATTACGAAACAATCTTTCCAAAACTTTTAAAAACTGGCTATCTTTTATGCTATGATTAGCATATATGATAATTTTGTCGGGTGTAGTTACGCCATAAAATACTCTTATGAGAAAAGCGTAACAACGGACTAATCACCGTGTTTTGAACGCCCGACACCCCTTATAGGGTGTCAATTTCAAAACTCTTGATTAGGACATATTAGTATGAATACTATAGTAAAAACCACCCCCGTTATCTCTTCTATTTCAAATGAAACTGCGCTTGTTAATCAACAAGAGCCTGCAAAAAAATACGAATTTATTGATGATTGTGAATATATCGATGGTCATTTCTTAACTCGAATTAGAGCCTTAAGAGATTTTGATGATGTCAAAAAAGGCGATTTAGGGGGGTATATTGAAAAGGAAGATAATCTCTCTCATGAGGGTAATTGCTGGGTGTATAATAAAGCTCGGGTCTTTTAAAATGCACGCGTCTTTGGAAATGCTAAAGTAAAAAACTTTTTTGTTGATGTCTATGGTAATGCGCATGCTAGCAACGCCGTTGTAATTGAAGGCAATGCACAAATTTATGATAACGCCCGTGTCACTGATCATGCTCATATTTCCGATAATGCTGTCATTTGTGATGATGCTCATGTCGGAGGCAATGCAAAAATAAGTGGCTCTGCTTACATTTGTGATGAATCACGTGTTTTTGATGATGCCGTTATTTGTGATGCTCTTATCTCTGGTTCTTCATATATTCATAGCAATGCCTCTTTAACAGCTAATGAAGATATCTGTGATGATGCAAGTTTGGGAGCGAAGATGATTATTATCGTCATGAGTATTATGCTGATTTTGAAGGGTATTATGACGATGATAATGACAGCGAATATGAAAGTGATGCTGCGTAAATAATGCGCGGGCGCGGCGGGGGCGCCCCTCTCTCAATTTTCCATTCCAAATTTTATCAAACGTTTATCACATTAGATTGTGAGGGTATCTCTATGTGCAAAAAATATGAATTAACCAGTGAAATCAAAAAAATCAAACATGCTCTTACTCGAAATATTATAAATCTTT
>NZ_JBHILR010000074.1:0-291 GCF_042193415.1 Bartonella sp. TT121SHDZB
CTATCGCTTGCCGAACGCCTGACCGCGTATCGGCACGCCGTGGAACTCAAGGTCTACCCGGGGCTGGACCACAAAACACTCGTGGCCGCACTGGCCCCGCCGTTGCAATTTCTCGGGCCTGTGCTCTCGGATGTGACGCGCTTTGTGGCCGACGCCTGAGCGCGATTCGGCGCAGCGCGTTGCCAAACCGTGAAACGTGTCTTCCGCGCCGTAGCGGGGCGCTTTGAGTGTGGAATGCGTTGGAAATTTATGCTCGGCCAGCGCGGTGGGGCGTTCATTGCGGGAGCCGGC
>NZ_JBHILR010000074.1:324-596 GCF_042193415.1 Bartonella sp. TT121SHDZB
AGCTACACCGTTGTCTGGTGCAAGCGCGACCTGCGGGTGCACGACCATGCTCCGCTTGTCCACGCTGCCCGCCAGGGCAAAGTCTTGTGTTTGTACGTCATCGAGCCAAGCCTGTGGGCGCAGCCGGACGCCGCATCCCAGCACTATCTCTTTATCCAGGAATGCCTGCATGATCTTGCGGAGCAACTGCGTGCATGCGGCGCACGGTTGCAAGTCGCCGTGGGCGAAGTGACGGAGGTATTCGGGCGGATGCATGCGGCCGCGGCCTTCAG
>NZ_JBHILR010000075.1:0-593 GCF_042193415.1 Bartonella sp. TT121SHDZB
CAAGCATTAAGGGATTTTGACGATGTTAAGGCTGGTGCCTTGGGTGGTTTTATTGAAAATGAAAGTAACCTCTCTCATGATGGCAATTGCTGGGTTTACGATAATGCTCTTGTTTTAAATCCTGCCCATATTTATGAAAATGCCAAGGTTTTTAATAACGCTATTATAATGGGTAGTGTTTATGGCAATGCCCATGTATGTGACCGTGCCCGCGTTTATGCAAATGCTCATGTTTATGACAATGCGCATCTTTCTTATAATGCTTGGGTTTATCATCAGGCGCGGGTTTATGGCAATGCAAAATTATCAGGAAATGCTCGTATTCATAGCAAGGCGGTAGTTTATGATCATGCTGTTATCAGTGGCGCTGCTAAAATTTATGGCAAGGTTTATGGGAATGCTAGCGTGGGATGTCATACTGATGTTTATGGCTCTGTTTATGGTAATGCGAAAATCTCTGGTTATTTCGTGATTAGAGGTAATGTATATGGCAATGCAAGATTAAAAAGACATAGTGATTTATATTGGGTTCCCATAAATTGTGAGGTTTATGAAAACGATACCGTTGTAAAGATTATTGAAAATAACGCTGC
>NZ_JBHILR010000004.1:0-198475 GCF_042193415.1 Bartonella sp. TT121SHDZB
GCTGCTGTCAACGAGGTCTTCCCATGATCAACGTGACCAATCGTACCAATATTAACATGCGGTTTCGTTCGTTCAAACTTGCTCTTCGCCATTTGAGCTCTCCATTTTCCGTCCAAGCCAAGGACTAAGTTAAAAATTAATTACCAACCTGAAATTACGCGTATTTCTTTTGAATCTCCAAAGCAACAGCCGAAGGTACAGGCTCGTAATGATCAAACTGCATTGTATACTGCGCACGCCCCTGACTCATAGAGCGAAGAGTATTCACATAACCAAACATATTTGCCAAAGGAACCATTGCATTCACAACCGTTGCAATACCACGCGCTTCAGTTCCTGAAATCTGTCCCCGACGAGAATTGAGATCACCAATAACATCACCAACATAATCATCTGGCGTAACAACTTCCACCTTCATGATCGGCTCAAGAAGCTGTGCACCAGCCTTCTTTGCTCCATCACGAAAAGCTGCACGAGCAGCAATCTCAAAAGCCAAAACCGAAGAATCAACATCGTGATAGCCACCATCAATGAGAGTCGCCTTTACACCAAGCATAGGAAAGCCCGCAAGAGGACCTGACCCCATAACACTCTCAATCCCCTTCTGAACGCCGGGAATATATTCTTTAGGAACAGCACCACCAACAATCTTTGACTCAAAAATAAAGTCATCACCATCATGAGGCTCAAAAACAATTTTCACGCGAGCAAATTGACCAGCACCACCCGATTGTTTCTTATGCGTATAATCAATTTCCGCCATTTTAGTAATTGACTCACGATAAGCAACCTGAGGCTGCCCAACATTTGCCTCAACTTTAAACTCACGCCGCATACGGTCAACAATAATATCAAGATGAAGCTCACCCATTCCAGCTATAATAGTCTGACCAGATTCCTCATCCGATTTAACACGAAATGAAGGATCTTCGGCTGCTAGACGGTTAAGAGCAATACCCATTTTTTCTTGATCTGCTTTTGTTTTCGGTTCAATTGCAATCTCAATAACAGGCTCTGGAAATTCCATCCTCTCCAAAACAACAGGCTTCAAAGGATCACAAAGAGTATCCCCCGTTGTCGTCTCTTTAAGTCCTGCAAGAGCAACAATATCACCAGCAAATGCTTCTTCAATATCTTCACGAGAATTAGAATGCATTTGAAGCATACGCCCCAAACGCTCCTTTTTCTTCTTCACAGTATTCTCAAGAGAAATACCCTTTTGAACTTTACCAGAATAAATACGACAGAAAGTCAGAGACCCCACAAAAGGATCATTCATAATTTTAAAAGCAAGCATAGACAGCGGAGCATCATCAGAAGATTCGCGTATCGTCTCAGACTCAGTCTTTACATCAATACCCTTAATCGCCGGAATATCAATTGGAGAAGGAAGATAGGAAACAACAGCATCCAAAAGTGGCTGCACCCCCTTGTTTTTAAAAGCCGTACCACAAAGAACCGGATGAAACTGAACTTCCACTGTCCCCCTACGAATGAGAGAAACAAGCTGCTCGTTGGTTGGCATAACACCCTCCAAATAAGCCTCTGTCGCAGCTTCATCAACCTCCACAGCCATCTCAATCAATTTCTCGCGATATTCTTCAGCTTTCTCTTTTAAATCTGAGGGAATTTCACTTATCACCGCCGAGGCACCAATAGAACCATCCCACTTTAAAGCTTTCATTTCTACAAGATCAACAACACCTTCAAAGTCATTTTCAGCACCAATCGGCAACTGCAAAACAAGCGCTTTAGCACCCAACCGAGAACCAACCATTTCCACACTGCGATAGAAGTCAGCTCCTATTTTGTCCATCTTATTAACAAAAACCATACGAGGCACACGATATTTCTCGGCTTGCCGCCAAACAGTTTCCGTCTGAGGCTCCACACCAGCATTTGCATCCAACAAGGCTATTGCACCATCAAGAACACGCAAAGAGCGCTCAACTTCAATCGTAAAATCAACGTGCCCTGGCGTATCAATAATATTAAAGCGACGCTTCCGACCGTCCTGCCCTTTCCAAAACGTCGTTGTCGCAGCAGACGTAATCGTAATACCACGCTCCTGCTCTTGCTCCATCCAATCCATTGTAGAAGCACCATCATGGGTCTCGCCAATTTTATGATTCTTACCGGTATAGAACAGAATACGCTCAGTCATCGTAGTCTTACCAGCATCAATATGCGCCATAATACCAAAATTACGATAATCTTCAATTTTATATTCGCGAGCCATTATATTTGCCTTAGTTTAAAACTTCTACCAGCGATAGTGAGAAAAAGCACGATTAGCTTCAGCCATACGATGAACATCTTCACGCTTTTTCACGGCAGAACCACGATTATTAGCCGCATCCATCAATTCACCAGATAAACGCTCAACCATCGTCGTTTCATTTCGACCACGCGCCGCCGCAATTAACCAACGAATAGCAAGAGCTTGACGACGATCAGGACGAACATCTATCGGAACTTGATAAGTAGCACCACCAACACGGCGTGAGCGGACCTCAATATGAGGAGCAACATTCTCTAAAGCCCGATGAAATAGAGCCACAGGATCTGTTTTTACTCTTTTTTCTACAGAATCAAGCGCACCATAAACAATACGCTCTGCAACTGATTTTTTACCATCAAACATAATGGCATTCATAAATTTCATAATAACCAAATCACCAAATTTGGGATCTGGATTAATCTCACGTTTTTCTGCTCTATGACGACGGGACATTGGCTTTGTCTCTCAATATTATTTTGGACGCTTTGCGCCATACTTTGAACGACGCTGTTTACGATTCTTGACACCCTGCGTATCAAGTAAACCACGAATAATGTGATAACGAACTCCTGGCAAATCCTTCACACGACCACCACGAATCATCACAACAGAGTGCTCTTGAAGATTATGTCCCTCTCCAGGAATATAACCAATCACCTCAAATCCATTCGTCAAGCGAATTTTAGCAACTTTACGAAGAGCAGAATTAGGTTTCTTCGGCGTTGTTGTATAAACACGCGTACAAACACCACGCTTCTGCGGATTCGACTGCAGAGCAGGAACCTTATTACGTTTAACTGGCACCACACGCGGCTTACGAATCAACTGATTTACGGTAGGCATGCAACCTTCCTCTTTTCGATCTATATTCTTCTCACCCAATCGGGCTTTTCTATTTTTATTTCCATCCACCCCAACAGAATCGGAACAGATATCTAAGTCTACACACAAAATCGGGCACACCTGTACAAAACAGTTTACCCGACCATAAGCAGAGAAGGCAATAGCCTTTTGCACTAGCATTTGCTTTTAATCTTCTTAACACCTGTGAATAATTTTCCGGCTCATATCCAAAACACCTGATTACATCCACATCGGTTATGTTCATTTCTAATAGCGAGAACACGTACATTCGTCAAGAACTAAACAGCAGAAAGTTTTTAAAAATGAAAATAAATTAAATTTTAAAGCTTTAAATTTGCTTTTACCGCTACTCTTGATAAATTAATTTACCATAGTAATATCCCCTATAAACAAAAAAACAGCGATGTGACTGTAGTAAAACATAGCAGTAAATTGAATTGCATATTTGATATCTAATGATGAGCACCATGAAAATAGCAACGTGGAATATTGCTGGAATAAAAGCGCGACATGAAACATTATGTCAATGGCTGCAGCAAAGCCAACCGGACATAGTCTGTTTACAGGAAATTAAAAGTATTGATGAAAATTTTCCACGCGATACAATTGAAAATTTAGGTTACCATATAGAAACGCACGGACAAAAAAGTTTTAATGGCGTTGCGATTCTCTCTAAAAAAACACCAGATGAAGTGATCCGTCGATTACCAGGCAATGATAATGATAAACAAACACGTTACATTGAAGCTGTTTATTCAACAAACAAAGGTGTTGTTCGTGTTGCATCTCTCTATTTGCCAAATGGGAATCCTGTTGAGAGTGAAAAATATTCCTATAAGATAGAATGGATGGAAAGATTATATACACATGCAAAATCATTGCTTGCGTATGAAGAACCTCTTATTCTAGCAGGTGATTATAATGTCATCCCCACTCCATTAGATGCAAAAAAACCTCAAGAATGGTATCAAGATGCCTTATTTCTTCGAGAAACAAGAAAAGCATTCCAACGTATTCTTCATTTAGGTTTTTATGATGCTATCCGGAATGTCACCGATACTCCCTCCTTCAGTTTTTGGGATTTTCAGGCAGGTGCCTGGCCTAAGAATAATGGGATTCGCATTGATCATTTATTATTATCACCAGAAGCTGTTGATCAATTAATTTGCGCTCATAGCCAAACAGAAGTAAGGGGATATCAAAAACCATCCGACCACATTCCTGTTTGGATTCACCTTAATATCAATTAAGAAAGTAAAATCCTCATTTCATGAGACAACAAAAAAATTCCACTCAAAAATAATAACTATGCTACAGCATATAAACAGTATATCTTAAGCAAATAAAATAAAAATAAATGAATGGAGGACATAAATGAAGAAATCATTATTAATGCTTATTGCAGCAACGGCCATTGGATTCTCAAGTTTCGCGCATGCTGAACATGATACTCTTGAAAAAATAAAACGAACAGGGGAAATTACTTTAGGTGTCCGTGAATCATCTGGTTTAGCCTACGCCCTTGGTAATAATAAATATGTAGGTTTTCATACAGAAATGGCAGAACGGATCATTGGGGATATCTCAAAAAAAATTGGTAAACCAATTAAAATTCATTATCTTCCCATCACTTCTCAAAATAGAATTCCTCTCTTAAAAAATAAAACCTATGATTTTGAGTGCGGCTCAACAACACATGATATTGCCCGCAGTAAAGAAGCAGCATTTGCTTATACGACATACATTGAAGAGGTTCGGATTGCTGTAAAGAAAAACTCTAACATTAAATCTCTTGAGGATTTAAATGGAAAAACAGTTGCAACGACCACCGGTACAACATCTGTTCAACTTATTCGTAAAAATAAACGTGCAAAAAACATTCAGTTTAAAGTTTTAAAGGGGAAAGATCACGGAGATAGTTTTTTATTATTAGAATCTGGTAAGGTAGATGCTTTTGTCATGGACGCTTCAATTCTTGCTGGACATATTGCTAAATCAAAGAATCCATCTGATTATGTCATTCTTGACACCGTACTTTCAGTTGAACCCATCGCCTGCATGCTCAGATTGCATGACAAAAAACTTGAACAAGCAATCAACGATAGTATCGTCCGTCAGATTAAAGACGAATCACTTGAAAAGCTTTACAATAAGTGGTTTATGAAGCCGATTCCACCTGCTAATACTGTTATGAACCTTCCCTTATCAAAACAAACGAGATATGCTTGGGATCACCCAAACAATAAGCCTCGGGAAAGCTACACAGAAAAAGATTTATAGAATAAAGAAAGAAGAACCACACTCTTTAAAAATTGAGTGTGGTTTATATTTTAGTTCACTTTTTGATAAATTCCGCCTATGTAGATACGGTTGATTTATTGTCTTATTTGTGAATGACTAATTTGAGGGAATATCAATTAATGGACTTTTCTTTCCTTTGTAGAGATGACCTTACTCAAACACTGGTAGCAGGATGCTTGGGAACTCCTGGCGTGAATCATACCTATTTAGATACACTTCTCGATGGCTTAAAAAATACAATTATATTGTCCATCACTTCACTTATATTAGCTGTATTATGTGGTATTATTATAGGAACAATGCGCACTTTACCTAATACCTCCATAATCAATTGTGTATTTCGCACTATCGGTGCTATCTGGGTAGAGATTATGCGTAACATTCCCCTCCTTGTACAGGTATTTTTATGGTATTTTGTTGTTCCTAAGGTCTATCCACCAGCGATGAAATTTTCCCCCATTCTCTTAATAACATGCGCATTGGGATTCTTTACATCTGCACGCATTGCTGAACAGGTTCGTTCAGGCATTGAAGCGATTCCTTCTGGACAACGCTATGCTGCTATGGCAATGGGATTTACAACTTATCAAAGTTATCGCTATATTATACTACCACGTGCTATACGTGCAATTATGCCACCTCTTACTTCAGAAGCAATGGGGATTGTGAAAAATTCATCTATAGCATTCGCCGTTTCAATAAATGAGCTCATGCAATTTCAATACCAAACAATTGAAGAAGTAAGCCATGTTTACGAAAATTATTTGCTTGTTACGATCCTTTATATTCTAATAGCCTTATTCGTATTCATTGTGATGACAATCATTGAACAAATACTCAAAATTCCTAATTTTCAAACAAAGGGAAATTGAATATGATGAATTTCATAAGCTCTCAGTTTGGACTTTATTTTCCTTTCAATTTTTCCGACTTTGATTTTTCCTTTTTTACCTTTGATGTATTTCGTTCTTACATTTTATCAGGTTTACTCTTTAGCGTTTTTCTAACTTTTTTTGCAACGGTATTGGGGTTTGTTTTCGGCACACTTTTAGCAATGATGCGCCTTTCTTCCATAAAACTTCTTTCTTGGTTTGCAATCAGTTACATAACAGCTATGCGTTCAATACCACTTGTGATGGTTATCTTATGGTTTTTCGTGCTTCTGCCTTTTTTAACCGGCATATCCATTGGTGCAAATAAATCAGCACTCATTACCTTTACCGCATTTGAAACGGCTTATTTTGCTGAGATTATGCGTGCTGGAATCAATTCAGTTCCGCAAGGACAAAAATATGCAGGACAAGCTCTTGGAATGACATATTGGCAAAGCATGTACATTGTCATTCTTCCTCAAGCCTTTAGAGATATGCTTCCAGTCTTTTTAACACAAGTCATCATCCTTTTTCAGGATACAACCCTTGTTTATGCCATCAGTGGTCATAGCCTTTTGAATGGTTTTGATATTGCTGCTAATAATTTTGGTGTAAAACAAGAAGCTTATATCTTAGCAGCTATTTTCTATTTTGTTATCTGTTTTACACTGTCACAAATAGTTTTGTATTTACAAAAAAAAGTATCCATTATTCGCTAACAGGAAAAAAAATGTCTACTCATATGATCGAAATAAAAAATGTTTCTAATTGGTATGGCGAAATTAAAGTCCTTAAAAACTGTACAACCAATATTAATAAAGGAGAAGTCGTTGTCGTTTGTGGTCCATCAGGCTCAGGAAAGTCAACACTCATTAAAACTATTAACGCTCTCGTCCCTTTTCAAAAAGGTGAAATTTGGATTAATGGAATACCAGTTCATTCAAAAAAAACGAATCTGCCTAAATTGCGAAGTCAGGTAGGAATGGTGTTTCAACACTTCGAGCTTTTCCCCCATTTATCTGTCACAGAAAATTTGACAATTGCACAAATCAAAGTCCTAAAACGAAGCAAAAAAGAAGCACTTGAACGCGGTTTGTTGTATCTTGAACGCGTTGGACTCATTGAACATAAAGATAAATATCCTGGTCAACTTTCTGGAGGACAACAACAACGTGTTGCTATTGCACGTGCCTTAACCATGGATCCACTTGTTATGCTTTTTGATGAACCAACATCTGCTCTAGATCCTGAAATGGTAGGTGAAGTACTCGATGTCATGATTAGCTTAGCAGAAGAAGGGATGACGATGATTTGTGTAACCCATGAAATGGGATTTGCACAAAAAGTCTCGGAGCGTGTTATTTTCATAGATCAAGGAACAATTCTTGAAGACTGTTCGTCTAAAGAATTCTTTTCTGATCCGCAAGCGCGAACACCAAGAACACAAGAATTTTTGTCTAAAATCCTAAGTCATTAACCATTATATTATCACCAAAAGCTATCTCTATTATGAAATTGGATATAAGAAGGAAGAGTTTAATATCAGATGAGAGAATGTAAAAATATTACAATCAGATGTTTAAAAACTGTTATTCTTTAAAATCTCAGCAACCAGTGAAATTGCTATACGTCTCTCAGATTCATTACAAAGAGCAAAAGCCTCTTCTTGCAAAGGATGAATCCAATTTTTGTCTTTATACGTTAGCTTTTTTATAGGCAGCAGTTAACATTGATGCCCCACGGACAATTTTTCCTTCTTTAAGCAGTATATTTCCAAGCATTGCTTGGGCAGAAGGATTTCCTTTTTTTGCTGAAAGTTGAATCCATCGTGCTGCTTGTATAAGATTTTTCTCCCTTCCCTCTCCCTTTAAAAATATTTTTCCTAAATGATACTGAGCTTTAGGATTTCCATAGTTTACCGCAGCCTGCATATAAAGATGAGCAGCGTAAGAAGGATCAAGTTTCACAGGTGATTGAGGAATACCTTTTTTTATATATCCGGCAAGTTTAATCAATGCATCAGAAACATAACTTTCATCATCTGAACCAAGATCTGTACCTTTTTCAAAGATATATGCAAAAAAATGATATGCCTTGTAATCATCTTTAGGAACACCATCACCCTTTGCATAGATGTAGCCAAGTTTCCAATTCGCACCGATATGGCCCCTCCTTAGCAGCACAATGGAGTGCTGGAATAGCTTGATTGATATATCCATTTTATAAGCAGACATGCCACGTTTCAAAAAATAAAACGAACTATCATTGGCTTCTTGCAAGCTATTAACATCTACTGCATTAACAGTAGAAAAAAATCCCCCTCACGTCACAACAATCGTGGCTTTTTTCCATATCTGAAGCCTTTGATCATTTCCCCCTATCTCAATTTTAATTGTTATATCTGTTACAAATTTCTTTGTAGATATTTAAACTCTTCTTTTTAGTAAGAAAAATGAAAGATTTTAAAGTAAAAATTTAAAAAGAAAAAACAAATAGATAAAAACCATCCCAAATGTTCGATAAATTTAAGTATCCATTTTTATATATAACAAATTGATTTTTAAATATAAATCATCATTCTATATTTTGTAACACATCCTTTAACATTCTAGGATTTATCGACCTTAAAATTTTATACGTATGAGCAAAAATCGTTCAATAAAATAACGTGCATTAAACAGCAACTTGAGAATGAAGAGAATACATGATGAATAATAAGCGTTTAAGTATAAAAAACAATACGAAAGATGGATAAATATAATGATGATAGTTACTTATAACTTCAGGACTACCTTACCACCTTAAAGATGAAGTTTTTTGTCTCCGCCAATCCATAAACAATACAGCTTTTTGTTTAACAGATTGCACCTGACATCATTTCACATGGGATTAGTTCATACTTTACATACAAGTTCTACCTTAGAATACTCACCACTACATACAAAAAAATACCACATGTGTAATTTACATACCTTCTATTGCTACTCTAAATGATGATATTTTATAGTAATAAAGCAAGAAATTGATTTATATTTATAATTTTCCTTTTTGCACTTTGAATGAGCCCTCGAATATCGTAAGATTCTCTCATTCCAAATCTGTTCCATGTTAAATCACTCAAAACCATCCGCTTGCACATTACAAGTAGAGAGAGCTATGTGGATAAAAACTCTGTGTAAGAAAGAACTAAAAATGCCTCTTATGAACGGTCTGAGCTAAGGGTTGTCCGGATTGGACAGAATGGTGCCGGCGCTTGTTACTTCACAAGCATAAAGAAGGGAAGCTCAATGGATTTACCGTTATACCATTCATGATCTACGTTGTGGAATAGGCTTGGATGCCTTAAAAGATGTCTCTTTAATAATAAACATAAAACAATGGATTTCAGTAGAGATTTTATGATCGTTCATGAAAAACTAACAAAAGAAAAGTTTCCTTTAAAGAAGATCTATACCAGCCCTACTGGTATGCAATTATCTATCAAAAAAATAAAAAGTTGAAATCAATCTAACCGCTCTAAAGCAACAAATATTTTTTTCTGCGCTGCACGCAGTTCTACAACCCTGTTCCGCTCACGCTCAACAATTTCTGCTTTTGCATTTGCTATAAATTTGGGGTTGTTTAACTTAAGCGATATTTTTTCAATATCTTGTTCAATTTTACTGACATCCTTCCTCAAACGAACACGCTCAGCCTCCAAATCAATCAACTGTCCTAATGGTAAACAAAAAACAGCCTCTCCCAAAATCATTTGTGCTGATACTTCCGGAACTTTATCAGAAAAATCAATAACTTCAATACGCGCTAATTTTTTAAGAAGTGCATCATAACGCTTTACACGCTCTCGCGTTACTTCCCCTCCTTCAACAACAACAAGAGGTGCCTGTGTAGCCACTGGAATATTCATTTCAAAACGTACAGCCCTAATCCCTGTGACGACATCAATAAGCCAATTAATATCATCAGCAGCTTCTTCATCTATCAATGTTTCCTCTGGCCATTTTGTCAATGCGAGCATATCCTCACGCTTGACGGCTTGCGTTTCTGTAAGAGACCACAACTCTTCCGTCATATAAGGCATAAAAGGATGAAGAAGTTTATAAACTTCATCTAAAACCCAAGCAGTACAAGCTTGAGCCTCATTTTTAGCCTCTTCATTTTTCCCCTGAAAAATAGGTTTGAGAAGCTCCAAATACCAATCACAGAGTGTATTCCAAATGAAACGGTAAAGAGTGGCAGCTGACTCATTAAATTTATAGTGTTCAATACCAGTCGTCACTGCTGAAATTGTTTTAGAGAGCTCCGTTAAAATCCAACGATTAAGCGCCAGTTTTGCTTGTTCTGGTTTAAAAGCTGGATCATGCTTCACACCATTCATCTGTGCAAATCGGGTAGCATTCCACAATTTCGTAGCAAAATTACGATAACCAGCAATACGGGAAACATCAAGTTTTACATCACGACCTTGTGCTGCCATAATAGCTAAAGTAAAACGAAGTGCATCAGCACTATACTGATCAATAAGCTCTAAGGGATCAATAATATTTCCCTTTGATTTTGACATCTTTGCACCCTTTTGATCCCGCACAAGAGCATGCACATAAACCGTTGGGAAAGGAACGTCCCCCATAAAGTGAAGTCCCATCATCATCATACGAGCAACCCAGAAAAAAATAATATCAAATCCTGTCACAGATAAAGATGTTGGGTAAAAAGTAGATAATTCAGTCGTTTTATTTGGCCATCCTAATGTTGAAAAAGGCCAAAGAGCAGATGAAAACCAAGTATCTAAAACATCCGGATCACGGATTAATTCAACAACCTTACCATAATGAGCAAAAGCTGAATCTAAAGCCTCTTTTTCACTTTTTTCAACAAAAACCGTTCCATCAGGACCATACCAAGCAGGAATCTGATGTCCCCACCATAATTGGCGAGAAATGCACCAAGGTTGAATATTTTGCATCCAATTGAAATAAGTCTTTTTCCAGTTATCAGGAACGAACTGCGTTTTTCCTTGTTGAACAGCCTCTATCGCTGGCTTTGCTAATTCAGCAGCATGAACATACCATTGATCTGTCAAAAAAGGCTCAATAGGGACACCACTGCGATCTCCATGAGGAACCATATGGGTATGATCATCAACAGAAGCTAAATATCCCTGTTCTTCCATCAAAGAAACAATCTTCTGGCGAGCAACAAAACGATCAGATTTATCGAGATTTTCTACTAACATTTTTAATTCATCTGATAAAATCAAACCATCGAAAAATGCTTCATTTTCACGAAGAAAAATCTCGGCTTGCTGGGTAAAAATATTGATCAAGCGTAAATGATTACGCTGTCCTACTTCAAAGTCATTAAAGTCATGAGCTGGTGTGATTTTTACAGCACCACTTCCAGCTTCAGGATCAGCATGCATATCACCAACAATTAATAACCTACGACCAACAAGCGGCAAAAGAGCATTTTTACCGATAAGATTTTTATAACGCTCATCTTCAGGATTAACAGCAATTCCTGTATCACCAAGCATTGTTTCTGGTCGTGTTGTCGCCACTGTTATAAAAGTTGTCGCATCATTTGGATCAAAAGTTTTACCCTCAAGTGGATATCTAAAGTGCCACAAATGTCCTTGAACTTCTTTTTGCTCAACTTCAAGATCTGAAATAGCTGTCAACAATTTAGGATCCCAATTGACGAGGCGCTTATCCCTATATATCAACCCTTGCCTATAAAGCGTGACAAAGACTTCACGAACAGCCTGCGACAACCCCTCATCCATTGTAAACCGCTCACGCGACCAATCACATGAAACCCCAAGGCGGCGCAACTGGTTTGCAATAACGCCTCCAGTTTCATAACGCCATTCCCAAATACGCTCAATAAACTTTTCTCTCCCCATTTCTTGACGCGTTGGCTCTTGGCGTTCTGCAAGTTGACGCTCCACTACCATTTGCGTAGCAATCCCAGCATGATCCATACCAGGCTGCCACAACACATTTCTTCCACGCATCCGCTGAAATCTAACTATTATATCTTGAATTGTCGTATTAAGCGCATGCCCCATATGAAGTGAGCCTGTAACATTAGGAGGTGGAAGCATAACACAAAAAGGTTCTGCACCGCTTTTAGAACCCGCTCCCGCTTTAAAAGCCCCACGAGTCTCCCATCTCTTTGCAACCCGTTGCTCTATAGAGGAAGCATCATAGTTTTTTTCTAACATTCTATCCATCCATAACGGCCGCTAAAAAACACAATAAACACCATATATGATCAAAAACCGATCAGAATCTCGTGAATCTCAGCCTTTCACTTGAGAGCTCGCAAAATCGCAAACAAAATTCCCATAAAATGAAAAACATAAAAATAATGTAAAAAAATAATTAAGATGCTTTTTTAATCGCCTTCACAATTTCTTCACGCAAAATATCTTCCAGCAAAATAGGCAATTTAGACTGCAACCATTCTGCTATAGCCGGGCGCAACACATCCTTAGCAATCTTTTCTGCAGAAGAAATACAATATGCAGACAATTCCACATGACCATCCCTTCCAGCTTCTGATTGTGATTTCCTTATCTCATCTTCATATTCTTTTGCTTTATAAACAGAATTCCGTTCTTCAGAAGAAAGCTTCATCTTTTGCATATCCATACCAACTGTATTATTTTCTGCCTCTATATCCTCTTTCTCTTGCGTTATCTTCCCTCCTTGATTTTCAGAAGAAAGACCAATACGATCAGCTAAAGCTTTCATAGCATCATCAACCGATAAGGTTGTATCATAAATACCCTCGGATGCCACTTCTGAAGCATTCACTGCAACATCTTCATTTAAAAAGTGATCAGATTGAACCGCATTTTCTTCGATTATTTCACGAATAGATGTTAAAATTTCATCCATACTTGGCTCACGTAACACGCTTGAACTCTGTACCATACTTTACAACCTCTCAAAGACGCAACAACAAATAGAATCACATTTTCAGTGTATGCAAAAGAATTATAAGATCAACATGCCTCCCACGATATTTTCAAATATGCTTGTCATAAAGAGGGCGCTACACACAGTTTTCTACACTTTATAAAAATAACATCTCGCCGCAATATTTTTCAACATATTCAACTGTTGATTTACTAATCTTTTAAAAACTAAAATAATTTAAGATCAAAAAGCTACTTTTATGCATTATCGGATATATTGAGCTTTTTTTAACCCTAAATAACTTGCAGTCAATTTACCAATAGAAGATTGAACACTATAGCTTGCCACAACAGCATTACGCTCTGCCATTGCAAGCGCAATTTGAGCATTAATCAATTGAGTACGAGAATTTAAAACATCCAATGTCGTTGCCTGCCCTACACGATTCTCTTGCACACGACCTTTAAGAGCAATTTCAGCAGCACGAACACTTTCACGGTAAGCAATAACAGATGCGCGTGCGCCCTCCAACTGAAACCAAGCAGAAGTAAGCGCTTGTCTCGTATTGCTATGCGCCAAATCGAGTTGAAGTTGTGCCTGTCCAAGCTGTTCCCTCGATTGGCGAATCTGCGCAGACGTACGTCCCCCTTCGAAGATTGGGACACTTACTGACAACCCTATTGATTTAGAAACGCCATCCTCTCCAGGACCACTGTAAATTCGATTATAAGACGCTGTCGCAGAAAAATCGACCTTAGGGAGCAATGCACCTTCTTTTGCCTTTACATTGTAACCACTCGCATCGACTAAATATTTAGCATAAAGGATTGCTGGATGCATAGAAACGCTCATTTGGTAAGCCATATCAAGGTTGGCAGGAAAATCTCTGGCTACGGGAGGGCTTTTTAACTTTTCAGGATCAGAACCAATAACTTGTCGATACACTGCCTCGGCTGCTTTTACATCAGCACGAGCAAGACTCAGTTCTGAAACTGCCACAGAACGTGCTGCTTGAGCTTGAGCAAGATCAACACGCCCTCCCTCACCCACATCAAATTTTGCTTTATCGGAACGAACTTGCTCTTCAAGAGCTGCCAAATTTTCTCTCCGAAGATCGGCAATACGACGTGCCTGATAGACATTAGCATAAGCCGTCACTGTTTCCAGAAAAGTATTTTGTTCAGCATTACGAAGATACTCACGTTGAGCCTGCAACTTAACTTGCGCTGAAGAAAAGATATTTTGCGTGATAAATCCGTCAAATAATCTTTGATTTAATCTCACGCCTATAGATCCAGAAGTGACATAAGGACCTGTAAAAGACTTATTACGCCCATAGCTGCCAACTCCTTCAACTTGCGGCAATAACCCTGATCGCGCAATGATAACATCTTCTCTGGATATACGCACAGCTGCACGTTCACTATTCAACTTAGCATTATATTTATAAGCCTTAGAAAAGGCATCCATCAATGTTTCAGCACAAACAGCCTCTGATAGTAAAACACTCAACACCAGCAATAAACACGCCTGAAACTTCTTGTTTATTCTAAACATAATACACACAATAACAAACCCCAAATAAATTACAAAATTATCTTTTATTCACAAAACAAACAAGCACTAAAACACAAAACCAGGTGTTTTGAAAAAACAAGGAAGAGGCTTTACAGCGAGGTTAAAAGCACGACGAGCTGAGATGATCCCATCTTCTTTTATATAGATTTGTGCAACAGCAGCATTTCCATGCCCTTCAACCACAACAAGACGTCCACAGTTTTTCATTTGATCAAAGATACCTTGAGGAATAAAATCAACAGATCCCTCAATAAAAATCACATCATAAGGTCCCTCAACGGCATATCCTTGCTCTAAAGGACCATGAACGACAACCACATTATCACATTGATTACGTTCTAAAGCGTCAAGAGCACGTTCAAAGAGAGATTTATCACTTTCCAGCGCAATCACAGACCCTGCAAGTTTTGCAAGCAACGCTGCACAATAACCACTATTTGCACCAATATCTAAAACAACATCTGATGATTTTACAGCGGCAAGCTGTAGTAATTTTGCTAGAGACGCAGGTTTCATCAAATAGCGTGCTGGAATCCCATCTTGCACTGGACATAGAACAATATCGGTATCAAGATAGCTTAACATTTTCATATCTTCCGATACAAAATCTTCACGAGATACCATTAAAAAGGCTTCAAGAACTGATAAATCCGTTACATCGACTGTACGAATTTGATTGTCAACCATTTTGCGACGAAGCTCAGCAAAATCTGCAACCATAACGAATATTTTCTCCTAACCTACAAAAAACAAACAAAACAGCGACAATAAGGGACGAAGATTTCTTAAACTATGGGTGTTACAAAAAAGGACGCTATAGTCAACAATTAGATTTTAACTATATAATCTCTCATACAAAAGTGTCTTCACAAGAATAAAGGGAAATAATCTATTTTCCTATACCTTATCTCCCCTAAAAGCCGTTTCGTTTAAAATCGGCTGGAGGCCTCGCCCGGAATCGAACCGGGATACAAGGATTTGCAGTCCTCTGCGTAACCATTCCGCCACGAGGCCTCGTCAACAAACATAAAGGTTTCAATAAGGGAAGGCAACGCATCCGTCAAGGTGTAGAAATCTTCTCTCGCCTTTTTTCCTCTTATTACACAATTTATCATATTTTTTTAAAAAAAGTAATTTTATCCTTTGCAAATCAGTATTGCTTTGCTATAGCCTTTTCAATTAAATGATTGGGCACCGTTCCCCGGTAGCTCAGCGGTAGAGCAACCGGCTGTTAACCGGTTGGTCGCTGGTTCGAATCCGGCCCGGGGAGCCATTTTTCTTTTCTATTACAAACAATCTATTGATTTTCCATATATTTTTTACAGTGAGGGACGCGTAAATAAAAGTTGGGGAATAGGATTTTTGCAATAAAGTAGAAAAATAATATCCTAGGGATGTATTTTTTTGCAATGAACGCAAAAAACAATTGATTCATTTTTAAATAGCACAAATAAGATTATTTTTTTCAAACTACCGCGTCTTTATAAGAGAGCACTGCAATTATTTGCACATTATAAATTGCAATTTCTTTTATCAGAGATAAATTATTAAGCTCCATCAGCAATGAAAAGGTCTCATATAATTTTTTCCAAAGAAAGAATGATTTATACTCAATAAAGGAGTTAAACTTAAAAACCTGCTCATGAAGCAATCATTTTGAAAAATGGAAGAAACAACAATCAAGGTCATATATTATCTCCATACACCCCACATAACCTCCTCATCATCCTAAAAGCAAAAAACATAAAACAAATCTGTAAACACTCCGGCGTCTTATCTAACAGGTTATTTCTCCTGCTAACCACCTCAACACTTTACAAACAACCTTGCCTTGGATATTCATCACACTGTCATAAAACATTTAATACATAAAATCTTATAGGCTTTATATTTCCCCCAAATAATAGTGTTTTACAGTAAAAACCAAGATAACGAGCTAAATTATTAAGAATCCTGAGAAAGCCTTCAGAAGACATGACATTCTCGCTATTGTATTATGCAGTCACACGTTTTTTTAAAGAGATATCTCTTAAATCCCCCCAGCCTCTTTCACAATGGCTCCAATAAATGGTACAAAATACAATCCACTGATCAGCCCCATCTTTACGTACAATAAAGCCGTATACCATCATACTATTTTCCAGCTCTCAATGTTAGCAATACCCCTTGCCTTTAAAAGAATTTACAAGAATCATTTTATTTATTTCTTAAATGTTTATCCACACGAGAATCTCACTTGTAACGTGCAAGTGAATATTTTTGATTGATCAATATGAAAAGATTCGAAATGAAAAAATTTTACGATATAGTGAATTATTACTAGACATCAATTTTTAAAATTAAAAGTTATCATTAAAGATAAAGAACATCCTATATAAAAATAATTTTATATAAATAAAATCTACTTTTATTCCCATTTAAAAAAATGGGAATAAAGCAAATAAATAATTGCCTCTACAATAATGATTTTTTAAAGATTTTTAAATAAATCCAAACAGTTATAAGTTTTCATTTCTAAAAAATGAAAACCTCTGAAGGATCTTCTTACTTTGACAAGAGCATTTTATAGCTCTTTTCAATTGAGAATAAATCAACAAAAATAAAAAATCTCCATACATGATCTTTTTTCAAGACTTTATCTAAGCAGCCTTCTTAACTGATTTTCGAAAACGAAAAGGCTTTACACGCTTTGCTGACGCTTTTGCTTTTTTATGCCTCTCATTTTGAGGTGAAGAATTCTTCCGCTGCAACTGTACGGTATCATCTTTTCGACCTAAAAACTGTTTTTGACGTTTAGATTTTTTAAAACGGCATTCCTTATCATTTTCTTTTTCTCTACTTTCTCGCACAATTGGCTTTTCTGGAAACGCTGCAAATTGTTCTGGAACAGCCTCAGCCACCAATTTCATACGAATCAAGCGCTCAATAGCACGCAAGCGGGACCTTTCTATCTTCTCATCAAAAAGCGTAAGTGCTACACCAGATGCGCCATTACGTCCTGTACGACCAATACGATGTACATAACTTTCAGCTTCGTCTGGTAAGTCGTAATTAATAACGTGACTTATCCCTGGTATATCAATACCGCGTGCAGCAATATCTGTTGCCACTAGGATCTGCACAGATCTTTCACGAAAAGCTTTTAAAGCAGATTGGCGAGCACCTTGTGATTTATTTCCATGAATTGTTGCGACTAAATATCCTACCTTTTCTAAACTACGTGTGACAGCATCTGCCCCATGTTTCGTTCGAGTAAAAACAATAACCGAATCAAAAGCTGGATTTGTCAAAAGTTTACTTAAAACATTCTTTTTTTCATTCGTAGGAACACAATATAATTTTTGGCAAATCTCTACAGCCGTAGTACCTTGAGGAACAACTTCAATTTTAACCGGATCATTGAGTAAACATTTTGCAAGCACAGCAATTTCCCTCGGCATTGTTGCAGAAAAGAGTGCTGTCTGACGCTCTTGATGCAAAAGCTTTGCAATTTGCTTAACATCATGAATAAACCCCATATCCAACATACGATCTGCTTCATCCAAAATCAAAAAACGCGTTTGAGAAAGATCAACACACTTTTCACGAACAAGATCTCTTAAACGCCCTGGAGTCGCTATCAAAATATCCACACCTGCTTCCATACGTTTAATTTGTTTTAAACGTGATACGCCCCCAAAAATAAGACACGTCGAAAGATGCGCTCCTTTCGCCGCAGTGCGAATCGTTTCATCAATCTGAACAGCAAGTTCACGCGTTGGAGCTAAAATCAAAGCGCGTGCAGTTTTAGGGCAGCGTTTATCACCCAAAGCCAAAATCTGACTTAAAATAGGCAAACTAAATGCCAAGGTTTTTCCAGAACCTGTCTGAGCAACACCTAAAATATCGTGTCCTTTCAACATTACTGGAATAGCTTGTTCTTGTATAGGTTTAGGTTTACTCATCCCAGCAATGAGTAAATTTTTAATCAAAAGAGTAGGCAAACCTAACTTTGTAAAAACATTTTCTTCTTTTATAGGCAAAATAAAATCTTTCCTTAGCTGAAGAACCCAAAAGAAGTAACCATCTGAACTCTCCACTCAAGAATCCGCGCAAGAGAAATCCCTGACATTTTAAATGAAGCAACGCCTAAAAAGCGGCTTGCGCAACTCATGAACACCTTGAAATCAAGATAAAGGCGTATAAACTTCACTTTACAAAAAGCCAACAAACCAGCCTAAATGCCTTCACCTCTATTATCTTTGGATTATGATAAAAAAGCAAGAACTTTACGAAATACATTTATCATGAATAAAAACAATATTTAGATCGTTTATTTTTTAATGATTGTGTTCATCGGTAAATGTACCTTGATAAAATCAGGATAAATCTCAAGAAAAACTGGATTTTGTAAAGTTTTTTGACCGCCATAAATTAAATACCATTGTGTTTTATCAAAAATCGCCAAAGTTTTATATTGAATGATGCGATCTTTCATCTCAAGAACTGTTGGAATTAAAGCATACACAGTACCGTTATCAGTTTGTAAATACTCTATATTTTCTTTATCTAAATAATAAGCACCAGAAGGCAAACCCTCAAATTTCCTATGCAACTGTTGAAGAAAATCACTACGTAAAGCACTCTCTGTTGTATTCAATCGACGTGCCATCTCTTTATAAAGCCGCTCAGGCATATAACGAGAAATAGACGCAAAATCCCCATTTTTTATAGCATTATTGACATCAACAACGACACTTGAAAGTTCATCTTTTTGTACTATTGTTGGCTGAGATGCTAAACTCTGTTGATTAACAATCAAAAAGAAAAATAGACTCAGCACCGAATAAAAAATAGGTTTCATCATTATACTTCTTTTTTAGTAAAATTTCAGTTTTTCAAATAACAAAATCAAATAACGTTTGATCATCAGTAATATCACGGTAACGCCAACCTAACATTTGAAATTTTTCCTCTAAAAGACAAAAATTACCGTATTTTTTTGTTTCAATCGCAACCAATACAGAACCAAAGTTTCTCGCTGATTTTTTAAGATATTCAAAACGCACAATATCATCATCTGGTGATAATGTAGAAAGAAAATGACGCAATGCACCAGGATGTTGCGGAAAACTAAAAATAAAATATTTTCTCAACCCTTGGAAACGTAAAGAACGCTCTTTAATTTCTGGCAAACGCTCAAAATCAAAATTACCTCCTGAAATAACGAGAAGAATTTTTTTCCCCTTTAACTCTTGAGGAGGAATACTGTTAAGCGCATCAATCGATAAAGCACCAGCCGGTTCAAGAACCACACCTTCAACATTAAGCATTTCAACCATCGTAGAACAAACGCGGTTTTCAGGAACCGTAATGACAGAATCAGGGGGAAATTGCTTTAAAATTGTATAGTTTAGTGCACCAATTTCAGCCACAGCAGCACCATCTACAAAAGTGTCAATGTTTTCAAGCTTGACGCGTTTTCCACTCTCCAAACAAGCAAGCAAACTTGCAGCTCTTTGCGGCTCAACAAAACGAAGCTTTGTTTTCCAACCATATTCATGTAAAAACTTGCTCACTCCACTTGCCAACCCCCCCCCCCCTACCGGCACAATCATCAAATCTGGCTCACTTTCTCCATTAAGTTTTTTCCATTGTAAAGCAGCTTCACAAAGCACTGTTGCCTGCCCTGTAATAATGCGAATATCATCGAAAGGTGGAGCCATTACACCACCGCTCTCTACGACAAAGGATTGCGCAGCTTCATAACATTGATCAAATGTTTCACCAACCAAACGAATATCAATGAATTCTTTACCAAAAATACGTGTTTTTTCAATTTTTTGTTGTGGCGTTGTCATAGGCATAAAAATCACGCCTTTACGTTTAAAATAACGACAAACAAAAGAAACCCCTTGCGCGTGATTCCCTGCTGAAGCGCAAACAAATGCAGAATCTGGTGATATACTACTAAGCATTTCTGAAACAAAATTGAAAGCACCACGAATCTTATAAGACCGCACCGGTGTTAAATCTTCACGCTTTAAATAAATTTCTGCATCATACTTTTGACTAAGAAAATCATTTCTTTGAAGTGGTGTTTCAGCAAACACGTGATGCAATCCCACCATAGCTTTTGTGACGTCTTGAATAAATTGACTCATAACACTAATCATTTCATACTTTATTTACATTATAAAAGCTTTTTCTATCGATAAAGAAAACTATTGTCAGTCAAAATTTCACTAAAAAAATGAAAAATGTTTCTTTTGTCATTAATTCTTGATTCAATAAAAGATATAGCTTATGAGAGAACTCACATTGCGGACGTGATGAAAACGGTAAACATAGCAGACTTAAAATCTGCCGGTCGAAGACCTTGCGGGTTCAAGTCCCGCCGTCCGCACCACTTTATGGGAGATGTCTTTATTTCCTAATTGTTTAAAGTGAAAAATTATTTTTAAGTTTACTTAAAAGTAGCTCTATAATGATAATATCAGATGATAACTGTATAATAAAGGCGAATCATTCTTTCTTTGTAAACAAATATTTCAACCATACTTTGTGAATTAAAGAATTTTCATTCTTAACAATGAAGAATCTGGGTAACTCCTCCTTATCCTTTCATCGTCGCTCAAAGTAAAATCCCCCTTTTTCACCATAAAATAGTATTGACAATACATAAAATAAAAAAATAAAGGCCCTACCAAGGATAGGACCTTTTAAACAACGAAGCTACTTTATTCCTAAAAAGCTAGAATTTGTAAGCTATTCCTGCGCGAAAATCATTCGTTTTATACTTAACTTCAATCTCATCTTTAAATTTCTTTTTACCAAAATCTGAGTAACGATATTCCGCACGTAAAACAAAATTATCTGTCATTGCAAAGTCAACACCACCACCGACAGTATACCCCATCATCATTTTTGTAACATCCGATGTCCTATTAAAGGGCTCATCTCCCGTAATGACTGTCAATAAAACATCTTGAAATTGCCCATAAGCGATACCACCAGCAATATAAGGCATCACACGACGAGCAGAAAATCCAACACGTACCCGTGTAGCACCAGTCCATTTTTGTTTAAAAGTATGATTAAAAGTTAAACTATTCTTTTTTTCTGTATTCTCTGCACCAGAATGAGATAAGCTACGCCCCTGCACTTTGACAAACTTTACCTTTTTGCCACTTTCTTCAGTATCCGAACCATCAGTATGCGAACCATTAACACTCGATTCAGCAGCATGAGACCTCGTTTTTGTATCCTTTTTTTCTGTTAAAAGGATATCCGTATCAATCCCCACGATAAAGTTATTACCGAGATCAAAATTAACACCCGCATAAAAACCACCTATAAACCCAGAAAGCTCAGGCATATACTGTTTCTCGATGGGTACCCATGGTTTACTTTTACTCTCCTCATCAGGATAGAGAGGAATATCAACATAAGGCGTTTTTGCAGAAATTTTACTTGAAAAGCCTCCAACTTGCCCCCCAAAATAAAAACCTGCCCAAGAAAAAGATGAAGAAGCAACAACTTCTGCAGCAACATGTACCGGCTCTTCATAAGCCACCACATCTGCAGCCTGTACTATAGAAGGTGAAATCAAAGAAAAAACAGATGCTGTTATAAATTTTGTATTCATAAAATTATACCCCATTGCTAAATTTAAATATAATTAAAAATCACATTTAGAAAAACAAAGTTTTATAAAATCTTATGCCCCAAAACCGCATATACTCCTTTATAGTTACATTTAAATATATCACTATACAAATATATCATTACATCAAAATTGAACTTTATCAAATAAATTTTAATAACTTTCAAAATATTAGAATAATGAATACTTCATATAACATTTCTTTAATAAAAATATCTATTATATATTTTAAAAGGAGAAAATATAACACCATTTTCATCGACCGCATAAAAAATCATCAAATAGGATATTTAATGTCTTTTTGCATAAGACAAATTCTAAAAATGGTGTAATAATTTTAAAAAAATAGATATGCATTAAAAATATTATAAAAATACCTCAATATTCTTACATCCCAAATGCATACTGTAGATTCTACATTTATAAAAAGTTACGCCTATCTTACACTTTTCTCTACCACTTTTAAAGTATAAGGTTATTAACACGCGCAAATATCATTATCCTTCTAAGTCTTATCTCCCCAAAAGACCTAAATGATTTTATTTAAAAATTGCTCTCCCCCTACTGATTTCTATATTATCATCTGCCTTTATTACAAAGCGGTCTTTATTAGGAAAAGTTACAAAACATCTCTTCATACAAATTGTAATTGTTTGATGAGTATTTAAAGAAATTTTTAAAGGTATACTTCCTTCAACAACAATGAGAGGTTGTACTTTTAAATCAGTATTCTTCACGGTTGCGGCAAAAGCTGTTATGGTAAAAACACTCAACAAAATAATTGTAATCAAAGCATAAATATATTTCAGCATTCTAAGATTCCTTCCTCAGAAAAACGCTTATATAAAACAAATCGGAGAGCATTGGTTACATGAGAAGATGAAGTAATATTAGGCACATAAATAGCCAAATTAAAGGAAAAACGTTTACAATCAAATGCAGTAAAACTCACCTGTGGGATAGGCTTTTTTAAAACGCCTTCTGTCGCAGAAGCAATCTCTAACAAAATTTCAACAACATGCTCTGGAGCAACCTTAGAGGATACAGTAACTGGAATATCAATTCGTCCTACTTTATTATGTCTAGTCCAATTACTGACGTTATTATTAATAAGGCTTGAATTGGGAATAATAATCGTCTTACGCTGAATTGTCTCAAGTTCCGTTGCACGCACACTAATACGCTTAACAACACCCCCTACTGATCCAGATTCTATATAGTCTCCTATTTTAAATGGTCTTCCAACTAAAATAATAAGTCCAGAAACAAAGTTTTGAACAATATTCTGTAAACCAAAACCTATACCAAGTGAAAGTCCTCCAGCAATAAGAGCAAAATTTCTAAGATCCAAACCTGCCATTGACAATCCTGTCAAAGCAGACACAACAACGCCCCCATAACTTATAACTGTTTTGATAGAATTCCGTATACCAGAATCGAATTCTCCATGGACCAACAGCACACTATCTAACCAACCAATAAATCGGCGAATAAGGAACCAGCAAACACAAAAAGAAATAATTCCTGTTACAAGAGAAATCAAAGAAAGAGTCATATTTCCAATCTGAAAACCAGTAACCAATTGCCACAACACCGCTTTCAAATCAGAATAGGAAAATCCAAACTGTACAGCTATTGGCATTGCACAAAATACAACAACAAACAAATTGAGAAAAACGCTCACAACAATTCCCAATTGATTCATCGTTTTTTCTTCTAAATGAAACCTCTGCATCAAAAAATGACCAACCATTGTTTTCATAAATTGGTCTTTAGTTCCAAGTGCTTGAGCGCTTTGTATTCCTAAATACATGAGAACTAAAAATGCTCCACCAATCATAATCTGCTGCATAATAAAACGTGCAAGACCAACATAGCCTAAAAAATTCAACACAAATAGTAATACTCCCAATCCAATAAGAGGAATGCGTATATAAAATGACCAAAAGTATGGTTCTCTTTTTTCTCCTTGAAATCTCCTACGCCTAAACCGCAATGGTACAAATGATATTATAAACAGCAATATCGCTACAAGAAAAACAGCAATAAAACTTTTAGCAATTGTCAAAGATAGAGAAGCTGAAATGATTTGATAAATACTATCCAGAACAGCATCAAATGCCAAAACACCTCCCAAAGAAGTGAACAAAATCACTAATTGAGAAGCAGATGATGGTGCAATATTAAAAAGACGCACATGAGGCATATTCGATGATAAAAGAACAACCGCTAAGCGATTGATTAAAAATACTAAAATAATTTGACAACCGATCATATCAAAAACTGTTGTAAGCTTACCTGGATCTAAGTTAAAATTACGAAACAAAAATAATACAAGATAAACGCAAAGAATACAGATAAGCGAAGGTAAAAGAACTGAAATGAAGGCGATCAATAAGCGTTGTAAATAAGATATTTCCTCATTAGATTTCGCAAAGTGGCAATATACATATACAAGAACTTTGTGAGAAAAATACGAAAGCCCCAAAGTAATAAAAAGTGGAATTAAAAAGGAAAGAAACAGTTGTAACAACTTGAAATAAAATATAAAACTCCACCAAGAATCTAACAACAAAAGAAAATCTGATGAAGCCTCTTTTGTTTTTTGGACAAGATGTTTAACCATCGGTATCGAAAACTCAAGCCTATACGTAAGCGTGCGTTTAAAAAGCTCCCGAGATTGAGAAATAGAAAGTTCAGCTATTCTATTTGCCGCTAAGAAAATTGCTTCAAAACGAAGCATGATATTGTTAATTTTAGCTTTTTGCTCTATCAAGTAAGAATATTCCTTCACTGAGCTTTTCAGTTTTTCCACGTCACGATAGAGCTCCGTTAATTGATCAAGAAGTGTATTAATCTCATTAAGAGGAGGACGCAAAACAAATGCTGACTCAATAGCACGTTCACTGATATCTTGTGCACGTAACCGCAATTCTTCTAAAGCACGCTCATCTTCTGGCTTTCTGTCAAAATCTCTTTTTAAAGTTTCAGTATTTTCTTCAAGAGTCTTAATAATCAACAATTGTTGTTGAATAATTTCATCAACTGAATAAGAAGCTATCGTTTGTTCGACAATTGTATTTTGTGTCCCCCTATTCCCCCATGCACCAGAATTAAAAACAAAGAGAATTCCCAAAAGAAAGAAAAGTTTGTGGATGTTTTTTCTACACAATGAATACATATCTACCTTATAATAAACAAAAAGGATTTTATGCTCCTTCTTTATAGATTTTATAGATATAGTACAAGACAGATATTTTCAACTTTTGTAGAATAAACTTATAAAAGCTTTCCCTTATCCTATAATACTGATAATAAGAAAGAAGGAAATAGTAAGTTAAACTCAATAAGATTAAAGAAGGCACTCTGAGCATGCTTTTTTTGTACCTCTATTGCAAAAAAGAAAATTTTCTTCCTTTGACAACGTGGATTTTTCTATCCAGTTTGGGTGTATTTTTGACGAGCAACCTAGGAACGCGTGCTTATTTAATCAAACAATCACACACCAGCAATATCCTTAAAACAAATAGATTTGATTTACAAAACAGGTGTGATCAATTGAATGTTACAACAACTGAAAACAAAAAACTTGTAACACTCCATACAGAATCTATTTTTATGAGAACCTTTCAAAGAATCCTAACATTGGATCTTTTTTTAATAAAGATTCCAGCTATTGACACACAAATGCGTGACTTTCAAACACAATATTTTTCAAATAAACGTGCTCCCCCTAAATAAACGCGTTTCTTTTCTAACTTGAATTGTAAAACTATCACCTTATCTCATTTGTGCTTTTAACTTTAATAACTGTTAGATTGCCTATTAGCGGAATATATCATGCGTACACCTGGTTGGTTGACTACCCTTTATTGTTTTATCCTATTAAGCAGCATTTACATTGCCTTGCCCAATTTATTTTCACAAGAACAGGTTAAAAATTTAAAATTCTTACCCAATACCCGTGTGGCACTTGGCCTTGACCTTCAAGGAGGCTCTTCTCTCTTGCTTGAGGTTGATAGTAAAACGTTAAAGCGCGATCAATTACACATCGTTTTAAGTAATGTGCGCAATGTATTGCGTGAAAAACAAATCCGTACATCAAGTGTTCGTATCATTGAAGATAGCGTTGTCGCGCTTATTTCTGATCCCTCACAAACTGAAAAAGCACTCTCTGCTTTAAATACATTAATCATCCCCATACATAGTAGCTTTGGCACAACAGAACATAACATCACGATCAATGCTCAAAATGAAACGCTTCGCATTACATTGACGGCAGCTGGTATTAAAGACCGTGTGAACAATGCTATTGAACAAAGTTTAGAAATCATCCGTCGCCGTATAGATCAAGTTGGCGTTTCAGAGCCAGCCATCCAAAAGGTCGGAAATGACCGTATTATGGTCCAATTGCCAGGCTTACAAGACCCAAAGCAACTGCGTGATCTCTTAGGGACAACCGCTAAAATGAGTTTTCATCTTGTTCCTTCTAATGTGGACCCCAATAATCCACCGATAGGTGTTTCGATTCTTCCTGGATATACTGATGAAACACAACGCTATGCAATTTATGATCAAGTTGCTTTAGATGGAAATGTCCTAAAAGATGCTCGTGCTGGTTTTGATCCACAATTACCAGGGCGTTCTATGATTTCATTTACTCTAGATTCGGTTGGTGCAAAAATATTTGCCGATATAACACGACAAAATATTAACCGTCCTTTTGCCATTGTTCTTGATAACAAGGTTTTAACTGCTCCTACCATCAATAGTGTTATTCCCAATGGACAAGGTCAAATTACAGGAAACTTTGATCCCAAAGAAGCCTCAACTCTGGCTGCTCTGCTCCGTGCAGGTTCCCTCCCCGCACCACTCACCGTCATTGAAGAGAGAACCGTAGGTCCAAATCTTGGCGCTGATGCCATCCAAATGGGACTTTACACCGGCATAATCGGCTTTATTCTCGTTGCAATTTTTATTTTTCTTCTCTACCGCATTTGGGGGTTCATTGCGAATATAGCACTAGCCCTCCACACGATTTTAACATTTGCAGCCCTGAGTCTCCTCGGAGCTACGCTTACACTACCTGGTATTGCTGGTATTATCTTAGGCATCGGTATTGCCGTTGATGCCAATATTCTCATCAATGAACGTATTCGTGAAGAAAGTCGAAAAGGTGTGAGTGCTTTTGCAGCTTTAGATCGTGGATTTAAACAAGCTTTTGCAACCATTGTTGATGCAAATGTTACAGCCATTATAGCCACTGTTTTACTATTTTGGTTTGGCACCGGTCCGGTTCGTGGTTTTGCTGTAACAATGTTGCTTGGTATTATTATCTCCATGTTTACAAATATCACCATTGTACGCATCATCATGATTTGGATTGTTCGTAAATGGAAAATTAAGAAACTGCATATTCACTCTGCTTTCAACATTCTCCCACAAAACACAACTTTCCATTTTATGAAAGCGCGCTTCATTGGTATTGGTGTCTCAATTGTTCTATCAATTGCTTCAGTTTTTCTCTTTTTTAAGCCTGGCTTAAATTTCGGAATTGATTTCATTGGCGGCAGCCAAATGAGTATTACCACAAAAGTACCAGCAGACTTAGCAACTCTACGTTCTAAGCTTTCTACTCTTAATATTGGTGAAATTGTCTTGCAAAATATTGATAATGAAAACACCGTATTAATTCGCATGCAGAAACAAAGTGGTAGCGAAGCACAACAAACCATCGCCATTGATAAGGTCAAAACAGTTGTACAAAATATCTATCCAGATACCACATTTGATCAAATAGAAGTTGTTGGCCCCAAGATTTCGGGCGAGCTTGCCACCGCTGCTTTTACTGCCGTTATTCTTGCGGCTATTGCCATGTCTCTCTATATATGGTTCCGCTTCGAATGGTTCTTTGCTATTGGAGCCATTGTCACACTCATTCTAGACACCACAAAAATGATTGGCTTTTTTGCTTTATTTCAATTTGATTTTAATTTAACAGCCATCGCTGCGCTCTTAACAATTGTTGGATATTCCATAAATGATAAGGTTGTCGTCTATGATAGGATGCGCGAAAATATGCGTCTTTATAAAAAAATGCCGTTGCGTGAGCTGATTGATCTGTCCATTAATCAGGTTCTTGTACGGTGTCTTTTTACATCAACTACAACGATTCTTGCGATGCTTCCCATGGCAATATGGGGTGGAAGTGCTGTTCATAATTTTGCATTACCCATGGTCTTTGGAATTATTATTGCAACATCATCCTCTATCTTTATTGCTGCTCCTATTTTACTCCTACTAGGAAATTGGTGGCGTGAACGAAATAATCGTGTAGATACTAAAGTAAAGTAAAAATGCCCTTTAATATGTATGATACATCTCGCCTCTCTTCTCATAGAAATATAGTCATTTTCATTCACTCGCTTTTTGATCAAGAATAGTAAATAATCCATGCTCCACGACACACCACTGATCACAACTATTGTAGCAGGTTTATGTTTAGCATTTCTCTTGGGAATGATTGCTAGCCGTTTGCGTATTTCACCACTTGTAGGCTATTTGTTAGCTGGTGTTATTGTTGGCCCCAATACAGGCGGATTTAAAATAGATTCCGTTATTATTAATCAACTTGCTGAAATTGGTATTATTTTGCTAATGTTTGGTGTTGGGTTACACTTTTCGTTAAAAGACCTTTTATCTGTCAAAGCGATTGCTGTTCCCGCTGCTATTGCACAAATGGCATTTTCTACTTTTCTAGGTTTGTGCCTTGGTTTGATTATGGGATGGGGCTTCAGCGATAGTTTGATTTTCGGTCTTGCTTTATCCATAGCAAGTACCGTTATCCTGCTACGTGCTTTGCAAGAACGTCATCTTATTGAAACAGAAAAAGGACGCATTGCCGTTGGATGGTTGATTATTGAGGATTTAGCAATGGTCCTTATACTTGTCCTCATACCTTCCTTGGCGAGTGCCCTCAGCAATACAAAAAAAGAAGCGTTAGATCCTCTTGTTCAATGGTTAGATTTAAGTATTTGGGGTATTTTTGGTCTCACCATCCTGAAAGTAATTATATTTATCGCACTTATGCTCGTCATTGGGCGACGCATTATCCCGTGGCTTCTAAAAATGAGTGCCCAATCAGGGTCGCGTGAATTATTTCGTCTTAGCGTTTTTGCTATTGCATTAGGAGTAGCTTTCGGAGCCGCTCATTTATTTGGTGTTTCTCTTTCTCTTGGTGCTTTTTTTGCCGGCATGGTCATGAGCGAATCAGAATTAAGTCACCGTGCCGCTGAAGAATCTTTACCACTGCGCGATGCCTTTTCTGTTCTCTTTTTTGTTTCTGTAGGCATGTTATTTGACCCAGAGAAACTCTTAACTCATTTTTTCCCTCTCTTAGCAACCTTATTCATTATCGTAATCGGAAAATCTGCTGTTGCCTTTTTCATTATTAAGGCTTTTCGCTATTCTAATGCAACAGCTTTGACTATTTCTGCAAGCCTTGCGCAAATCGGAGAATTTTCCTTTATCCTTGCTGGTTTAAGTTTAAGCTTAGGACTTTTAAACAATGACGCCCATGATTTAATCCTTGGAGGAGCGATTTTTTCTATTTTGCTCAATCCTCTTGTTTTCATTGCCTGTAATAAAATTAAAAAACGTCTAGAAAAATTTTCTGCATCTTCACAAAATACTCAAACAATTATTGATATTGACCCACAAGATCCTGACCAAGATTTTTTACCGATGACCTTAAAAAACAACCATATCGTAATTATTGGCTATGGTCGTATCGGTAAGTGTGTTGCATTATCTTTAATAAACAGAGGTGATTCTATAGTGATAGTAGAAGAATCAAAACGCCTGTCTGATAAAGCAATTGCAGATGGCTTTGAAGCTATTTGCGGCAATATCATTCAACAAGAAATAATGAGTGCAGCAAATATAAATAATGCACACAAAGTTGTTATTACAATGCGAAGTACCATTGAAGTAGGAGAATGTATAGTGAATATACGTGATATAAATAAGGATATCCAGATAATCACGCACGCATTATCTGATACAGAAACAGCTTATCTCATTGATTTAGGTGCGGATGTTGTAGTAACGGATGATGAAGAAATTGCCAATGGCGTTATAGAGTATATAATAGAACGAAGATCTGAAAAGAATATGCTCAATCATGAACATGTATAGAAAACATAAAATGGATAAAGAAGCGTGAAAATAAAGCAATTTATATGGCCATTAATTGGTATCGTAGTAATGCTGATATCTATTCGGATTCTTTATATAAAGCTCTCTGCTATTTCGTTCGGGGATGTACTGGAACGCTTGAGCAATTTAAATGCACAGCACTGGTTATTAGCCTGTTTATGTTCTCTTCTAGCTTATGCTGCTCTTGCTGGATATGATCGAATTGCCTTGCAACATCTAGGCCATAAAATTTCTTGGATTTTTATCGCTATATGTTCATTTACAACCTACGCTCTTTCACACAATATCGGTGCTTCAGTTTTTTCTGGTGCTGTCGTGCGCTATCGCGCCTATAAAATGAAAGGATTAAATGGAACAGAAATCGCAATATTAGTAGGTTTTTGCTCTTTTACTTTTGTAATCGGCACAATCTTACTTTTGGGAATCGTTTTAATTTTGCGACCCGAAATTATCACCCTCATTCATGAAGAGCTTCCTGAATGGCTGGGAATGGCGGTTGGGGCAATTTTACTCAGTTGTATAGCACTTTATACGTTTGGCAGCTGGCTTCAATTAAAACCCTTACGCTTGAGCAAAAAAATCCAACTTTCCTATCCACGGCTAAAAATTGTTATTCAACAGCTTCTCATTAGTCCTCTAGAGCTTTTAGGAGCAGCAGGAATTATATATGCCGTCCTCCCACACAATGCAGATATTCATTTTATCTCTGTTCTTGGTGTTTTCCTAGCATCTTTTACGATAACTCTTCTCTCCAATGCTCCAGCAGGAGGAGTAGGAGTTCTTGAAGCTCTCTTCATAACAGGCATGCCCGATATAAATCCAACCGATGTTATCGCGGCACTGATTGTTTTTAGAATGCTTTATTTGATCATACCGCTCATCATTTCATTATTTGTAGTCGCCATTTTTGAAGCGCAACAATATTGGAAAAGATCCCCCAAAACACCACCAGAATAAATATAAAGGCTACCAGTGGCTTTTGTCCGGCGTGCATATAAATGATATACTCATGCTAAATTCAATTGCGTATGTGAATTAATATAGTCATTATTTGTGTTTATCTTTTTTACATTAGAAGCTTTAAGTTTCTCCTTTATAAGAATCTTAAAAGGATCTTTAAGGATTCCTTAAAAAAAGAATTGGTCCAAAAGCTAATGTTAAAATATACAAAACCTGATGACAAGCTATATCAACAATCTGCACTTACACAAACACCTATGGGGAAAACCCTATTCCGCAATTTTATTTAGCATCTCGTATTTTAAAATAATTTACGCAATCCGTAAATTACTTATAGTATAAAATCAAATGGTGGGTGATGAGGGGATCGAACCCACGACCCGCTGATTAAGAGTCAGCTGCTCTACCGACTGAGCTAATCACCCATAAGCTTCTCAAAAGATGAGTAATGAGCGCTTCTATAGCGCTCCTAAGGAGGGATGTCTAGATATTTTGTTGTTTTTTATATAGCCTCATTGTCTATAAGGTTAAAAATATGATATTCACTACTTGATCTTATATAAAAATGAACCCATTATAAGAAGCTCTATAAATAAACGTTCTGATTGTTATACAAAACCTATAGTTGGAGGATTATCGAGCATAATGCCCGGGCAAAATTTAGAGGAACCTTCTTGTGGGTATAGACGAGATGGAGCATCGTTTTGTTTTATCAATAATCATATGCATTTAAGCAATATTCTGCTGCTTTTTTCTTCGAATATAAGTTTTTCACATTCAATGTTCATGATTCAATACACGAATAAAAGCCCATGGATTTTTTTTGTCAATCGCGCGCTCTTAAGTTTTTAAAAGGTAAGAAATGATGGAATGGATCACTGATCCCCACGCGTGGTTTGGTTTGGTCACGTTGGTTTTTCTCGAAATTGTTTTAGGAATAGATAACCTTATCTTTATCGCAATTTTAGCTGAAAAATTGCCTCTGCATTTGCGTGACCGTGCACGCTTTATAGGTCTGACTTTAGCATTAATGATGCGGCTTTTCCTTCTTACCGTTATTGGATGGGTTATGAGACTGGACACGGTAATTCTTTCACTTTCATCTTTTGTATTTAGTTGGCATAGCTTTATTTTAATCGGTGGTGGAGCCTTTTTGCTGGCAAAGGGAACGTTAGAATTACATGAAAGGTTAGAAGGAGTATCGCATGAAAGAAAAACAGGCGTTTCTTATGCTGTTTTTTGGCAAGTAATTGTTCAAATAGTAGTGCTGGATGCTGTTTTTTCACTAGATAGTATTATTACCGCAACAGGTATGATTGCAAAAGAGCAGGCAGCAGTTATGTATATCGCAGTGATTGCTGCTATGGCAGTAATGATGTGCGGATCTGGCCCTCTTATGCGTTTTATTAATCGTCATCCCACTATTGTCATCCTTTGTCTTGGTTTTTTGATGATGATTGGTTTTACTCTCATTGTTGAAGGGTTTGGTTTTCATATTCCAAAAGGATATTTATATACTGCTATTGGTTTTTCTGTTCTCATCGAAGCTTTTAATCAAATTGGACGTCGTAACCGTGAAAAGATGATTACAACGAATGATCTACGCAGTAGAACAGCTGATGCCGTTTTGAGGCTCTTAGGAGGAGGAGGAAGCAAAGATAGTAATCTTGCTGAGACTGTAGATGTCATTGCTGAACAAGCCGCAGCTTCTGAGTTATTTAGACCAGAAGAAAAAGAGATGATTCGTGGCGTTCTCGATTTAGCCGATCGTCCTGTTCGCTCTATTATGTCGCCACGTAATGAGATTGAGTGGTTAGATTTAAATGCTGATGAAAATGAAATGCGTGAAGAATTACAAAAAGTTAAACATAGCCGTTTAATTCTCGCGCGTGAAAAAGTGGATGAATTTGTTGGCGTTGCATTGACAAAAGATCTTCTTTTAAATTTGGCTGAGGGAAAAAAGATTAATTGGAAAAAAGCGATGCGAGAACCCCTTGTTGTTCATGAAAATACAAGTGTTTTACGATTGATGGAGCAATTACGTCATTCTTCGATTCAGCTTGCAATTATTGTTGATGAGCACGGATCTTTTGAAGGGATTGCAACACCAACCGATATTCTTGAAGCTATTGCAGGTGACTTTCCTGATGATGATGAAGAACTCATGATTGCAGAACAACTTGAAAATGGAAGTCTTCTTGTAGAGGGGTATGCTGATATCCGGCGTTTAAGTGGTTATCTTGGGCGTAATCTTGTTGATGAAGCAGATCGTTATACGACTCTGGCAGGCTTTATGCTTTGGCAATTTGGTCATTTACCGAATGAGGGGGAAAATTTTGAAACGGATGGTTTACGCTTTAAAGTTATCGAAATGGAACGCCGGAACATATCTAAAGTCCTTATTTCTCCACTTGCGTTACCAGAAAAAAACGAATTCTAATTCTTTTAATAAATAAGGTAAATAAAAGGATTTTTCTTATAATTAGAAAGTAAAAAAATAGGCAGTTGATGACTTAATTGTATTGTCATATTTTTTTAAGCGTGAAATAATGAATGTACAAGAGTTAAGTTATCAACGAATTTTCCGTGCAAAAAAGTTTTCATTAATAATTTGGAATGAGAGCTTCTTAAACTATTCAAGATTTTTATTCAGTATGAATAATGCCAAATTATTATTGAAATCAATCTTTTGTATATACAAAGAAAAATGAAAAACTGGGGGATCTTCTATGATAAATGACATTTACTGTGTTGGACTCAATTATGTTGAACATGCTCATGAAATGGGCAATCTTGTTGAAGATAAACCTGTTATCTTTAGCAAACCAAATAGTTCTCTCATTTTAGGTAATGAAATTTATCTTCCTAATTTTTCTAAAGAAATCCATTTTGAAACTGAAATTGTGCTCAGAATCTCAAAGGACACTTTCATGGTCACAGAGAAAGAAGCAGAAGAATGCTATGATGCCGTAGCAATAGGTCTTGATATCACCGCAAGAGACTTGCAAACAAAACTGAAAGAAAAAAAGCTTCCTTGGCTTTTATCTAAAGGATTTAAAGGAGCGGCATACGTCTCTGACTTCATAAACAAAGAAAAAATAAACAACCCAATAACTTTTACAATGAAGTTAAATGGCGAAACGAAGCAAATTGGCAATACGAAAAATATGATCTTTAGCTTTGAGAAAATAATATCATTTTTAAGTCACTACATTCAGCTAAAGCGTGGTGATATCATATACACAGGCACTCCACAGGGCGTAGGAAAACTCTCTAAATTTGACAGAATAGAATTATATCTTGAAGCTCAATTAATCTCAGAGCTAAAAGTAGAATGAGTCATCAAATACTAACCTTTTTCATTGTTTCATTTTTTTTAGTCATCTCACCGGGACCAAACATGGCTCTTATCATCGATAATGCAACGAGATTGGGGAAAAAGAACGCATTTATGAACGTTTTAGGGTTGTGTACAGCAACATATGCGCATGGAGTATTTTCCATATTAGGTGTATCAGCACTCATTCTCAACAACAAAACGCTCTTTCTTTTAGTAAAACTCATGGGAAGCTGCTATTTATTATATATGGGTTTTAAATCGATTAAATCTGGAATACACAGCTTAAATTCAAAAGAAAAAATATCAACGAATGAAAAAAGCATTGTCGGTACAACAAAGCTTTTTACCAGCTATATGGATGGTTTTTTGACACAAATACCAAATCCCAAAGTATCAATATTTTATATAGCAGCCTTTCCAAAATTCTTAGCTTCTGGCGGTAGTGTTAAAAAAGGCTTTGAACTTGTAACGATACATTCCTTCAACATCCTTGCATGGTTTACTTTAATGACCATTTTTATATCATTCGCAAACGCCACTTTAAAAAAGAAAAAAATAAAAGGATGCATTAATATTGCGACAGGAATAGTTTTATCTCTATTTTCTTTTTTCATTTTCTTTGGATAATTTTATTTAAACAAATTGCAAAGCTAACAGAGCAATCTTGTCATGATTCTATCTATTGCTATTAATATTCCAATCTCTAACAGAACTTATAGAACCACCAGTTCTTTCCCATTTTCTCCGAATAATTGAATTACGCTGCATTTCAGTATTATAGCATAAAGACGTTTTGTATAAAGAATTCGAATTTCTCTCAACATTTTATCACGTGTTATCAATATCTAAAGGGACATCTTATTCACCACTTTAAAAGAAAGAACTATGGTAGCTCTCTTTTCCTCTGTAAAACAAAAGTAATCCCTTCTCACTTATGATAGCATCATAAAAATAGAAAAATGATTTTAGAAATCATTTAAATTTTCTATCATTAAAGACTCTTTCCTAAACTCAAATGACAACTCTCTAGTGCTATTTAAGTAAAAATTAAAACTCCCCCTATTCCAATACAAACAAATAACATACTGATTATAAATAATAAATTTTAGAAAACCATAAAAACTTCTGATAACTTTCTAAAATAATTTTAAAAGTCACCTATAATTTGTTATCAAAATAACAAAAAACTCCATATTCAAATATCTGTTACTTTATTTAAGATGAAAACATTCTCTTTTTTCAAAACTATATTCTTTTCTTTATCCACACAAAATCATAAAAACGTTTTTTTTCTTTACTCCTCATTTATATCATGCTTCGATACAAAATAATGTTTCTTCAGTGTAATTTAATCTCAAAATAATTAAAGGGAACCCCCAAAAAATGGATTACAAACAAAATTTAAAAGATAATTCTCACGATGGATTGCAGCGTGGGTTACACAACCGACATGTACAACTTATAGCCATTGGAGGTGCTATTGGAACAGGTCTCTTCATGGGATCAGGAAAAACAATTAGTGTAGCAGGTCCTTCCATCATACTCGTTTATGCTATTATCGGTTTTGCTCTATACTTTGTCATGCGTGCTATGGGAGAATTGCTGCTTTCTAATTCTCAATACCGATCTCTTATTGATTTTTCAACCGATATGCTAGGGCCAGGAATCGCTTTCTTTGTTGGCTGGAGCTATTGGTTAAGCTGGGTTGTAACGGGAGCGGCTGATATTATTGCCATCATTACTTATATGAACTTTTGGTGGCCAACACTCAATCCATGGTTCACTGTTTTTGCTTGTATTAGTGTCTTTTTAATCTTTAATCTCTTTGCCGTAAAACTATTCGGTGAACTTGAATTCTGGTTTGGTCTTATCAAAGTCGTCGCAATTTTAGCATTAATTGTTGTTGGTTTTTATATGATTGTTACAGGCTTTACCACTCCAAATGGTACGGTTGCTTCTCTCAATCACGTATGGAACGATGGAAATATCTTCCCGCGAGGAATAACAGGATTTTTTGCTGGATTTCAAATTGCCATTTTTTCTTTTGTTGGCATAGAAATTGCTGGAACAACCGCTGCTGAAGTCAAAGAACCTAGAAAAGTTCTTCCCAAAGCAATTAATGCAATACCAGTCCGTATTGTACTCTTTTACATTTTTTCTCTCGCTGTAATTATGTCTGTCACACCTTGGGATCAAATTGTTCCAGATAAAAGCCCCTTTGTCTCGATGTTTTGGCTTGCAGGCATTCCAATAGCTGCTGGCTTGGTAAATTTTGTCGTTCTCACCTCAGCTGCCTCTTCAGCAAATAGTGGTATTTTTTCTACCAGCCGTATGATATATGGACTTGCAACACAAAAAGGTGCCCCTCCAATTTTAGGTAAACTTTCTAGATATCATGTTCCAGCCAACGCTCTATTCTTTTCCTGCTTATGTATTTTAATAGGATACACAATTGCCTCACTCTCTCCAAGCCTCATAAGTGCTTTTACAATTGTGACGAGCATTTCAGCTATTGCATTTTTATTCGTATGGTCTGTAATTTTGATTAGCTATATTGTGTATCGTCGCAATCGCCCTCATCTACACGCTGAATCCATCTATAAAATGCCAGGAGGTGTTATCATGTGTGGGATAATTTTAGTTTTCTTTGCTTTCATGCTCTATTTGTTGACATTAGAACCTGACACTCTACTAGCCTTAAAATATAGTATATTCTGGTTTATTTTCTTAGGTATAATGTATTTCATGTTCGTAAGAAAATACACATTTCAAAATAATAAATAAAACCTGTACATAAAAGACATCTCAAAAAAGGGTAACTAAATTTACCCTTTTTTCGCATAAAACATAAGCTATTTGTAAAGAATTCTCTATAAACTTCACTTACATTGTTTATTTATTAAACATGTAGATTTTATCTAAAACATCAGAAAAACAAAGTTTATATTCAACTTTTTCTCAAAATTAAAAATACAGATCTAAACAGAATACATCCTAATAGCTATCTATACTAAAAAAATATTTGTTCTTCTTATAATAAATTTTTCTTATTATATTTTCAAATTTAAGTTAAATATATTATTATTATAAATATATAGTAAAAATAATAATTTTTAAATTACTATAATAAATATATATAAATAATTATAATATATTACATTGTAATTATGTATAAATCATATAATATAAAATTTTATACTAAATTTTATATTATATTACTTTTAAAAAAAATAATTATATCATTAATTTGTAATATTTTTTCTTTATTCACATGGAATTGCAAAAAAAATTCCTTTACTCCTTAGTCATATCATGTTTCGATAAAAGGAATTACCTTTTTTAGAGTAATTTTTAACTTAAAATAACTAAAGGGAACTTCCCAAAAATGAACAAACAAAATTTAGAACAAAAAACTAAGAAGAAATTGCAACGTGGACTACATAACCGCCACATACAACTTATAGCCATCGGTGGAGCAATTGGAACAGGCCTCTTCATGGGATCAGGAAAAACAATCAGTGTAGCAGGCCCCTCAATCCTACTCGTTTATGCAATTATTGGTTGTGCCCTATACTTTGTCATGCGTGCTATGGGAGAATTATTGCTTTCTAATATACAATACAGATCTTTTATTGACTTCTCGACCGATCTTTTAGGTCCCTGTGCCGGTTTCTTTATCGGCTGGACATATTGGTTGTGTTGGATTGTCACCGGAACAGCTGAAATTATTGCTATTATCACCTATACACACTTTTGGTGGCCTGAACTCAATCCGTGGGTTCCTGTTATAATTAGTCTTATATCCTTTTTACTCCTTAACCTCGTCGCCGTAAAACTCTTTGGCGAACTTGAGTTTTGGTTTGGTTTTATAAAAATCATAGCAATTTTAGTCTTAATTGTTGTAGGATTTTATATGATCTTCACCGGTTTTGTCTCTCCAAATGGTAGAATTGCTTCCCTTAGCCATATCTGGAATGGTGGAAATATTTTTCCGCGAGGAATTACAGGATTTTTTGCTGGATTTCAAATTGCTATTTTTGCTTTTGTTGGCATTGAGCTTGCAGGAACAGCTGCAGCTGAAGTAAAAGAGCCTCAAAAAACTTTACCAAAAGCTGTCAATTCAATACCAATCCGCATTGTATTCTTTTATATTTTCTCTCTTATTGTGATTATGTCTGTGACGCCTTGGGATCAAATTAGTCCAGAAAAAAGCCCATTTGTAACAATGTATGCACTTATTGGTATTCCAACTGCCGCTGGTTTGATGAACTTTGTTGTCCTCACAGCTGCAGCATCTGCAGCAAATAGTGGAATTTTTTCTACCAGCCGCATGGTATATGGGTTAGCAACGCAAAAAGGAGCTCCTAAATTTTTAGGAAAACTTTCTCGTAACCACGTTCCAGCCAACGCATTATTCTTTTCATGTTTATGCATCTTATTAAGTTATGCAGTTGTATCATTATCTCAAACCCTCATAGCTGCTTTTACAATTGTAACGACAATTGCCGCAACTTTGTTTATATTTGTATGGTCTATCATTTTGATCAGCTATATCGTCTATCGCCGCAATCGTCCTCTTCAGCATACTGTCTCTCCTTATAAAATGCCAGGAGGTGTTGTTATGTGTTGGGCGCTTCTTACTTTCTTTGTATTCATTATTTATTTATTGTCATTAGAAGCTGATACTGCCATAGCTTTAAAATATACTCCAGCGTGGTTCATATTTTTAGGAATTGTATACTTTCTTTTTAGAAAAAAAATCATGAAAAAACTTAAAAGCCTTAAAAAACAAAGCCTATGGACAAGATAACACATTGATTTATAATGATAAATAGCGTTATTCATATTAAATTAAAGACCCGAATAATGTAAGATTCTCTCATTTCAAATCTGTTTATCTTGAATCAATCAAAATCACTTACTTGCACATCACAAGTGGGGCTGGCGTGTGGGTAAAAACTGTATAAGAAAGAACTAAAAATAGCTCTTATGAATCGTCTCAAGTGCCAAGGACTGTCGCAACATTGGGGGCTGACAAATATAATGATGGTGCCGGATTGCTTCTTCATAAGCGTAAAGATGGAGGTGCTCAATAGATTTACCATTATACCCTTCATGGTCGGCACCGTGAAATGGGCTTGGGTGCCTTAAGAGATGTTTCTTTAAAACAAACCCGTGAATTGGCAACTGGGGGGCGTTCTGTTTTACGTGAGGGACGTGACCCTATTAAAGAACGCAATAAACAAAAGCGTGAAGCAATGCGTAATCTTCCTCTAGACACTTTTGAAAGTCGTAAAGCAGAATTAAAAGGGGATGGGAAAGATGGGAGTTGGTTTTTACCATTACACCTTCATATTCTGCCCAAATTAGGTTGTCCGCCCGTTTCAGAGATTACAACAAACAGAGATACGCGATACCCTTGCCCCTATTTGGCAGAAAAAACATATAAAAAAGGGTAACTAAAGTTACCCTTTTTTGATATTTATCTATAAAATTATAAAAGCTGTCTACACTCTATCTCTATAGAGACTTCAATTACGCTCTTTATCAACCAAAGCATTCGATTTTATCCAAGGCATCATAGAACGAAGTTTTTTACCCACTTCTTCAATAGGATGATTATCATTTAAACGCCGCATACTTTTAAAATGAGCAGCACCAGCTTTATATTCTTGAATCCAATTCGATGTAAATTTACCCGTTTGAATATCTTTCAATATACGTTTCATTTCTGCTCTAGTTTTATCCGTAATCACACGTGGACCAGAGATATATTCGCCCCATTCAGCTGTATTAGAAATCGAATAATTCATATTTGCAATGCCCCCTTCATACATGAGATCAACAATCAGTTTCACTTCATGTAAACACTCAAAATAAGCCATTTCTGGTGCATAACCTGCTTCCGTTAGCGTTTCATAACCGGCTCGAATCAATTCAACAAGACCACCACAAAGAACCGCTTGTTCACCAAAAAGATCAGTTTCACACTCTTCTTTAAAAGTTGTTTCAATCACCCCAGCACGTCCACCACCAAGACCACATGCATAAGATAATGCTACATTATGAGCATGCCCTGAAGCATCTTGCGCCACCGCTATTAAACAAGGAACACCACAACCACGTTGGTATTCATTACGAACTGTATGACCTGGACCTTTAGGAGCAATCATCACAATATCAACGTTTTTTTTAGGTTCAATCAAGCCAAAATGAATGCTCAAACCATGAGCAAAAGCAATTGCTGCCCCATCACGTAAATGGTCATGAATATGCTCTTTATAAATATCAGCTTGCAATTCATCTGGTGTTGCCATCATAATGAGATCTGCCCATTTTGCTGCTTCAGCAACACTCACCACTTCAAAACCATCGGCTGTAGCCTTTTTAACTGTTTCCGATCCTGAACGCAAAGCTATTTGTACATTTTTAACACCGGAATCTTTCAAATTTAAAGCATGCGCACGCCCTTGAGAACCATAACCAACAATGGCTACTTTTTTCTCTTTAATGAGATTAACATCCGCATCACGATCATAATAAACACGCATAAAAACACTTCCTTCTTTCTCTATTTAAACTGGATTTCAAATTACTTTTTATTCAATAAGAAATATTATCTTCAGTGCATCACACACTATAAAGACAAAAAACACCGCTTATAAGAACAGAGCAATTGAATAAGCTTTTGAAGTTTACATATTGTATAGAAAAAACTGTGGTCCCCAAACATTCCCAAAACATATACGGATCCCCAAATACACTTCAACTGCTGCTCTAAAAGAACGATATATTACATAAAACAAGATTTCTAAAGAAAATATACCTGCTAATACTCTACTCTTCTATTGCGTATATTGCGCAACAAAACATTATATCCTAAAAATTAAAATACAACATACAATTTTTAACATGAACCAAATCAATATAGATAGCAAGAAAAATTACAAAATAACAAGTATTGTTTTAGTACAACCTTCAAAAGCATACACAGCAATATCTTTAGAATAATAGAGAAGACGCTTTTACTTTCTTTAATAACAACACCTCTCACGCAAAACAGAATGCCATTGTGTTATTCATTCATGCGCTTATTAAAATAATTTTTAATGCGCTCGAACTCTTTTCAAGAGTCCCCTATAATAATCTAAGATTTACCGTACACACCCCTCTTTACTTTATAAAGCTACAAGTTAATATCATCATTCTATTTTCTCGCTCCCAATGTTGCAATAGCCCTTTGAGCCTATTCATAAAAAGCATTTTGTGACTTTAAATCTGTTCATGATGAAATCATCCCCCCCCCTTGCGCATCACAAGCAGAATTGCATGTGAATATGTCTTATGAACCATCGCATGGCAAAAACTGCTGCAACATTAAACGAGCAAAAAAATGAAGGCGATAACTTATATCTTTATGACGTAACATGCTGATGCATAAGAGATTTTACGTTATACTCTTCACAAATAACGCTGTGAAATAAGCTCAAACATATTAAAAGATATCTCTAAAACACCTTATGAAGCTTAATAAAATTGAGTGCACTAATCCATTTAAAATTCTACGCCAATCCCTTATAATAAAAATACTCTAAAAAACCTATATTCCTTCGAGAAAATTATAGTAAAAAAATTGGGTAAAATTTCCTCATAATGGATAGTATATAAAAAAGCATTTCATACCCTAAAAAACACAAAAAATAGAAAGCTACCAATAAACAGAGGAAAATAGAATATTTTATAATGTATGCTAATAGTGCTATTTATCTCAACATATATAAAATTGTTTTTTAAGATAAATTGATAAAGCTTTATAAAAATTTTTCCCAATTTCATAGAGAAACAAAGATTACGATAATAACCGAATAAAACGCTGAACAGTATCATGCATTCCATACTCTAATGCATCAGCAATAAGCCCATGACCAATAGAAACCTCATCAAGCCAAGGAATATTTTTGACAAGAGCAGGAAGATTCATAAGTGTCAGATCATGCCCCGCGTTTATACCTAACTGCAATTCTTTTGCTCTTCTTGCTGCTAAAACAAGTTTATTGAGCTCTTGATCTTGTTTTGTTTTATCCTGAAATGCACCACCGTAAGGTCCCGTGTAAAATTCTACACGATCAGCGCCCATTGTTTTAGCAATATCCAGACCATCGACAGTAGGATTAGCAAAAAGGGATACACGAATCTTTCTGTTTTTTAAATTCTGAATAATAGGTGCTAAAAATTCTGCATCATGAGCAAAATTCCAACCATGATCAGACGTTGACTGATCTGGATCATCAGGAACAAGGGTAATCTGATCCGCATAGTTTTTAGCGATATCCAAAAATTGATCACTGGGATAACCTTCAATATTAAACTCAGCAGTAGGAAAAGTGTTCTTTATTAAACAGTATATATCTGGCAAATCCGCAAAACGAATATGCCTTTCATCAGGGCGTGGATGAACCGTCAAACCTGCTGCTCCAGCAGCAAGCGCTATATGCCCAATATTCGTTATACTTGGCCACGGAAGATTACGTCGATTACGCAAAACAGCAACAGCATTAAGATTAACCGAAAGTTTTACCGCCATACCCATTTCCATTTTTTATAGTGTGTAACAAGATAGAAAAAAGGCATTTTCCATCTGAAACTGAGATGATACACATATTTTCTCTATCGAACAATCGTTAAACGCTCTGCTGCGCGGGTAATTCCCGTATAAAGCCAGCGCGCATACATATCACGAAATGCAAAACTTTCATCAAACAAAACGACATTATTCCATTGCGAACCTTGCGCCTTATGAACCGTTAATGCATACCCATAATCAAAATCATCATATCGCTTTTTTAATTGCCATGAAATTTCTTGATCAGGGTTTTCAAACGCTGCTTTTAAAAGTTTAATCTTTGCTACCCCACGCTCACTTTCTTCTGGTTTCACAAGAAGATTAATACTTGGTTTAACGGTCTCCTTCTGTGAAGTCATCACCTTCCATAAAGAGCCATTCAACAAACCTTTAATAGGATCATTTCGCAAACACACCAGTTTATCTCCCGCTTGCGGATAATCTGCTGTAAATCCCTTTAACACACGCAAACGCTGATTATAAAGGTGGCGTGTACGATTAATCCCTACCAAGACCTGATCAGCATCCAAAACCAATTGTTGATTGACCTCTTTACGTGTCACAACGCGCGCTTCTCCATAGTCACCATAAGCAATATCGCGTCCTTCACGTACATCCATAGCAAGACGTATAATCGGATTATCGCGCGCTTGCCGATGAATTTCTGAAAGAAGAAAATCTGGTTCCCCATTAGAAAAAAAGCCCCCACCTGATATAGGAGGCAATTGACCTGGATCACCAAGAACAAGAATTGGCGTTCGAAAACTCATTAAATCACGGGCCAATTGTTCATCAACCATTGAGCACTCATCAACAATAATGAGTTTAGCTTGTGTAGCAGCACTTCTTCGATTTAACGTAAATGTTGGAGCAATAGACTTTTTTCCTGTTATTTCATCGGAAACTTCCTCTTCTCCACGTGGACAATAAATTAACGAATGAATAGTGCAAGCATTGCTTGCACCTTTAGAACGCAAAACCTGCGCCGCCTTCCCTGTAAAAGCAGCAAATTGAACAGAACCATCAACTGTCTCTGCAAAATAGCGCGCAAGCGTCGTCTTACCCGTCCCCGCATAGCCAAAAAGGCGAAAAAGAGGAGAACGCCCTTCCCTCAACCACGCTGCAACAGCCTTCAATGCATTATCCTGTTCCCGTGAAAACTGCATAGCTTACCAACATAAGATTTGCATAAAAAAAGCAGTATTTTGAAAAAAACCGACTATCAAGAAAAACTTTTTTATTAAGAATTGCTGACACACGCCCATCTAACAACTTTCGTAGCACAATTATCAATTATTTACCCATTGTTTTTCCAAGATATTGTAACAATCTAAATTTTATCTATACATCGATCTTCTGGGTAACACCTTATACTTATCAAATAAAATATCATTTTTTACAACAGTAACACCAACAATGGAATATGCATATCTTAAATTTAAAATAACACCTATATACGCTTTTTCTAACCAAAATTTAGAATGAGAAAAAGAGTATTGCAATTGCAAAAACCGCGCTAGAAAAAATGTCCTTAACAGGATAAGAATAATGTCATTTTATGAATACTATTCTACACAATCAATCAGCTTTCTTGCTCATAAAAATTAAAGTACATCCACTATTACGAAATAATCATTAAATATATCAAAAACCTTTTGGTAAAAATAGAAATAGCTCTCAACAAAACGACTTAATCCTACAATGATACACCTATAAGGTTCTTATTTCCCTCTTATCATGATTTTAATAAATTTACTCTTCATGCTATAAATAAGTGATATCTCAACGAATAAAGAGAAACATCACGCTTATATGCAGCACGCTTTATCTCGCACAAATATGGAACTTTTTCTGTTTCAACAATAAAATATGGTTCGTAAGTATGGCCTTCTTGGTAGTCTATTATAAGAAAACTGGGACATGGTTTCAGTCCAGCGTAACACTTCAGGTTCATCCTCTAAAATATGAGAAAAGCACAATTCTCCATCTACTGAGTCAAACTTTTTCTTTTTATCACAATGTTTTAAAGTTTATAAAAACTAACTAATTAATGCTATTCTTATTTGCTAGAAATAACAATGAAATCAAGGGGGATAATTTGTTAATAGGCTTGGCGTTATGTCAAAATATCAGTGGTGATATTGCTTTTTGGTTGTTTTAGAAATGAAATAATGAACTCAAATATTGATGAATGAAACAGGAAGTTTAAATTGAAAATATTAATTCCAGATGACTATCAAAAAGCCACCCTAACATTACAGTCTATTACAAAATTAATGAAATCGCATGAAGTGCTGGTTATAAATAATTTAGCTAAAGAATGTGATTTAGAAGATAGGCTCAAAGAGATAGATATTCTGATCTTAATCAGAGAGCGGACTATAGTTGATAGAAATCTTCTCCTGAAACTGCCAAATTTAAAATTAATCTGCCAAACAGGCCCTATAGGTTCACATATTGATATAGAAGCTTGTAGAGACTTAGGAATTGAAATATTAGACGGTGGTGGAGATCCAACTTCTGCTGCTGAATTTGCATGGATCTTAATTATGTCTGCGCGTAGAAAACTCTGTAAATCTGTATCTGATATGAAAAAAGGACGATGGCAAACAACATTTGGCAACCAAATGAAAGGGGCTACTCTTGGAATATTCGGGTTTGGGCGTATTGGTAAAATGGTTGCTCAATATGCTCAAGCTTTTGGCATGTCCATTTTGGTTTATGGGAGCGAGCGTTCAACGCAAGAAGCAAGAAATTTAGGTTATCATTTTACGCATTCAAAAGATGAATTTTTTACACGTCCTGACATTATATCCATCCATTTACGTTTAAGTGATAAAACCAGAGAAATCATAAAATTAGATGATCTATTGAGCATGAAACCTCATGCTATTTTTGTCAACACTGCACGTTCAGCTTTGGTTGAAAAAGGAGCGATAGAAAAAATACTCAGTTTGGAAAATTCAACTTACTTTGCACTGGATGTTTATGACAGCGAGCCAGTATATGAGAGCAAATTATTGCAATCAGATAGAGTTCTTTGCACACCGCATCTGGGCTATGTGACTGAAGAAAGCTTTGAGAATTATTTTGAAAAAGCTTGCCAAAATATAGCTTATTTTATAAAGAGCACTTAATGCCAGCTGAGCCAATGTTTGTAAAATTTATCTTATATCGCTAGCCTATCAAATTTGCATTACACATAACAGCTTATTTCCTTAAATTAAGCATATTTCTTAGCTTTCATATTCATACCAATCGTATTGACAGATTTTTATGTAATCAGCATAAAATACCTCATTTATTGTTGCAATCATTATTAAAAAAAGGCTACTTCATTGGAATACACTTTAATTGGAGGGGGGATGAGTGAGCAATAATAAATTTATAGAAAAAAATTATTATAGATGGATTGTATTGCTTGTTGCCACGATCGCTCAAGCTTCAGCCTGCTTCTTTGTTCAAGGGATTGGTCCTTTAGCTGAATTTTTTAAGAAGGATTTCTCGCTTAGTGACTCTCAGATAGGTTTACTATCTTCAGCAGCGCAATTCCTACCTATTATTGGGTTACTCATAGCTGGTGAATTATTAGACAAGTTTAACGAGCGCTATATTGTTGGAGTTGGCGCGGTTGGCGTTTCTGTCGTTCTTTTGTTGGGAGCAATCGCAGATAACTCTATTTCCCTTTTGGTTTGTTTGCTCATTGTAGGGGGATTTTATAGTTCTGCCCAACTCGATGGCGCTAAATCTGTTTCTTCATGGTTTGCACAATCGCAGCGCGGATTTGCAATGAGAATAAGGCAGACGAGGCTACCATTAGGTGGAGCATTAGCTGGGATAGTTCTTCCTGCTAGTGCGCTTGTCTATGGCATACAAGGTGCGTTTTTGGTCGGTGCCATAGTTTCTTTTTTAGGTGGATGTGTATTTATTATTTTTATCACTCACCAACAAAAGTTGTCACTATCGTTCCAGAAAGCAAGGCAAGAATTTCGTTCTATGCAAATGTAGGGTCTCGTCTTGCGATGTTGGCTGCGCCGCATATGAAGAATATTATTTTTCAGGCGTTTCACTTGTGATCGCTCAATATGGTTTAACCATTTTTATAACGATTTATTTTTATAGAATCGATCACCTGTCTTTAGATAAAAGTGCTTATTTGTTTTTTATTTCACAGGCTTTTGATGCCTTAGGAAGAATTATTTTAGTAACGTGAAGTGATCATTGTAGAAAAGGACGATTTTTTCCTGACTTGTTTTGCATGATTGCAGTCGTTTTTGGATTTTTAATATTAATTTGGGGCATGAGTGGATCCATAATTTATTTAACTATTTTATCTGCAATGTATTATCTAAAAATGCAACGAAATAGCCATTAATGTGAACATATGAATTAAAAAACAAACATCGCGTACAAACAAATTCAAACATAATTGGACACACAACTTATAAAATTTTTTAGATGAACAAATAATAATACACCCTATGTCTTTAAACAAAGAAGAGACAGAGATGAAGACTCCAAAGACTTCATCATCACCATCCTTCACTATTTTGTTAACATATTAATTTTATACAAGAATCTTTCCATCGGAAGAAACAGCATTTGCAATAGCTTCTTCGTTTGCCTCATCGGGTAATAACATCTCATTATGGGCACATCCTGATGGGATCATAGGAAAACAATTTTCTAAATGATAAACACGACAATCGAAAAGAACAGGCTTATCACAGTCAATCATTTGCTGAATTTTATCATCAAGTTCATCGGGTTTTGAACAATGAATTCCTACGGCTCCATAAGCTTGAGCCAATTTCACAAAGTCAGGCATAGATTCCGTATAAGAATGAGAAAGACGATTACCATGCAGCAATTGCTGCCACTGGCGAACCATCCCCATATACTGATTATTTAAAATAAAAATTTTCACCGGTGTGTCATGCTGGATTGCTGTTGCAAACTCTTGAATATTCATCTGAATGGAAGCATCACCAGAAATACACAAAACAAGCGCATCAGGATGTGCTATTTGAACACCGATAGCAGCAGGAAGACCATACCCCATCGTTCCAAGACCACCAGAAGTCATCCAATGTTTTGGCTCATCAAAGTGATAATACTGCGCTGCCCACATCTGATGCTGTCCAACATCCGTTGTAATATAAGGACAGGCATCTTTGGTAAGAGCATATAGCCGTTCAAGAGCATATTGTGGCATGATAACATCTTTTTTTTCCATATATGCCAATGAATTACGAGCTTTCCAGCGATTAATTTGCATCCACCATGTTTTACGACTTTCTTTATCGAACTTTGATTGATGTATATGCAAATGTTGCATTATATCTGCCAAAACATGCGCCACATCGCCAATAAGTGGAACTTCTGCTTTTACAATTTTATTGATGGAAGAAGGATCAATATCAATATGAATAATACGCGCATGAGGTGCAAATGCATCAAGGCGCCCCGTGATACGATCATCAAATCGTGCTCCAACAGCTAACATGACATCACAATCATGCATGGCCATATTAGCCTCATAGGTTCCATGCATTCCAAGCATTCCAAGCCAATTTTTACCGGAAGCAGGATAAGCACCAAGTCCCATGAGTGTTGATGTAATCGGAAAATCCCCCAATTGAACCAAATTACGTAAAAGCTGTATAGCTTCCATCCCCGATGAAATAACACCACCACCAGAATAAATAACAGGACGTTTTGCTTCAACTAAAAGAGAAACAGCAGATTCAATAGCCTTAGTATTCTCTTTCAACGATAGAGAAGAATGCAAAGGATCCTGAACTTGAGGGGCTCTATAAAATCCTGAAGCAAATTGAACATCCTTAGGAATATCAATCAAAACCGGACCTGGACGCCCTGATTGAGCAAGAAAAAAAGCCTCATGAATAATTTCTGCAAGATCATTGACGTTTTTAACCAGCCAGTTACGCTTCGTACAGGGCTTTGTAATACTAACCGTATCAGCTTCTTGAAAGCCATTTGTTCCAATGATCGTTGTCGCTACCTGACCAGAAAAACAAACAAGAGGTATAGAATCCATAAGAGCATCTTGCAAAGGTGTAACAGCATTTGTTGCGCCTGGACCAGAAGTCACAAGCATAACACCTACCTTTCCAGTACTGCGTGCATAACCTTCAGCAGCATGCCCTGCAGCTTGTTCATGGCGCACCAAAATATGCTGGAGTGTATCTTGGTGATAAAGAACATCAAAAATAGGCAAAACAGCCCCACCAGGATAACCAAAAATATGTTCAACGCCTTGATCTATAAGAGCCTGAACCACTATTTCAGCGCCCGACATTATTTTTCCATCTGCACTCTCTTGCTTTCTTGGATCATTTCTCATTTTTCCCACTCACCTACTTTATAGGACAATAAAAAAGCCCCTAACGGAGCCCATAAAAAAAGCTCCCAAAGGAGCCCATTACACAACACATACTGTATGATTACCCCCCATTATTCCAACGTATAAAATATATAAAAAATTCCTTGTAGACAGATTTTTAATTCCATTGATACCATTCGTCAATAAAAAATTATATTTTCTAAAAAATTTCTTTTTTACGAATTATCTTTTATCTTTCGAAAGTTTCTTTGCAAGGCTCCAGCTCTTTTATCAAAAAGTAAGCATCCATTCTTCATCAAATTGATTACGAAACCATGTCATTTGTCTTTTTGCATATCTCCTCGTTTGTGTTTTCACCGCTTCAAGAGCATTCTCAAAGCTTCTATATCCATCCAAATAAGCTATAAATTCAGGTATACCAATAGCCTTCATTGCTGGTAATGAAGGAGAAAGCTTAAGATTCTTCATGATCATCACTTCTTCTAAAGCTCCTCTTTCAATCATAGAATCCAAGCGTTTATGAATACGTTCATAAAGCAGAGAACGTGGTGGCATGAGAAGAATTTTTTCGGTAAAATTCGGTGCAATGAGAGGTGTTGTTTTTTGTTTCTGCCACCAACTGAGCGTCTTACCAGTTGCATCGTAAACTTCCAAAGCACGGACAATACGCTGTCTATCGTGCGAAGAAATTTTTTCAGCAACAACAGCATCAATCTGCAACAACTGGCGATAAAGACTTTCAGCTCCCTCTTTATCAAGCAGCAAACGCCACTTCTGCCGCACAACATCTGGAACATGAGGGATTTCCGAAATCCCCTCTAAAAGAGCACGAAAATAAAGTCCTGTTCCACCAACAAAAATAACTGATCTTAAAGAAAAAGTAGCCAATAGCTTCTCGACATCACATAACCATTGCCCTACTGAATAATTCAAAGTAGGGCTCACATGACCATAAAGATAATGTGGAACAATCTCGGTATCAGCCTCCCTCGGCCGTGCCGTTAAAATATTTAAAACATCATAAACCTGCATTGAATCAGTATTAATAATGAGAGCATTCTTTTCTTTTGCCATTTGCAAGGCAAGTTCTGACTTCCCACTTGCCGTTGGCCCTGCTATCAATGTAATTGTTCTTTGTGCCATGAATAGCAATTTCTCCCAATCAATAACTTATTGCAACATACAGACACCCCCAAAGCCACTGTATTTTCTCTCCATTATCATAGAGTAAATACTTCAAACAAAAATACGAACACAAGTTCTCTTTAATACAAAGAAAATCCTATGAAACTTATAAAAAAGAACAAATGGACTTAATAACTACACCAAAAGAATTTCCAAGCATTTTTGCTATCATAGTTCAATAATAAACTACAGCCATAATCATTCTGTCCATTAGGCCATAAAAAACAAACTCTTTGTCATCCTTCATAAATATAATACTGAGCTTAACCTATATAATCGCTTTATTTTGTCCTATAAAAACAGCCTGCTACGATGGTTTATAATAAGCGCCTCAAAAACTGTCTTCTTGACGCTCTCTTTTTTATAATTATTTTTTTATCTATCATTAAGAAAGGTATAAATATATATAATTTGATTGAATATAATATAATTTTTCTCCAAGATAACTTTTTCAAATTGAAGTGAAAAAACGTTAATTATAGCACACAAAATATAATCACAAAGCGCTGAAAGTCCCATTGAATAAAACACTATTTATAACAGCATTTTGCAATTTGAAAGAGCATCCCCAATATCATATGATTTCCTCATTTTTTCTTTTCCCATAAAACATCATAGCAATACCATTTACTTGCGCATCACAAGCAAAGATAAAAATAGACTTAAGAAAGGCGTAGCAATATCTCTTATGCAGCATTTTCAAAGTCTAGGCTGTTACAATATTGAAAACTGGAAAATACTATGAAGGCACCAATTTGTACTTTATATTCAGTATAAAGATATAATGGTTTCCAATGGATTTTATATTACACACCCCATGCTCTCTGCCGTAAAATGAACGTAATCAATATGAGAGATTACATGCCTAACTTGCAAAAAAACCATATACTAAAGCTGATAAAAACAAAAAATGAATTTTTCAAATATCAATCCATTAGGATCGTTACGAACCGTAACTCTCCATCTGGATGCGCTACAATGAATAGAGCATTTTTGCGTCCAGCTTCACGTAATTTATGAATACGTTTTTTAGCCTCATCAATTGTTGTGACAGAACTCTGATTGATATCAACAATCACTTCACCAACGCGAATACGCTTTTTATCCGCTGCACTATTTTGTGTAACAGATGTCACTACTAGTCCTCGCAGTTTATCTGAAATTGAATAACGATGACGCAAATCCTCTGTCAGTTCAGATAATGTCATGCCCATAAATTGCATTGTCACGCTTTTCGACAGATCATTGTTTTTTTTATCATCAACGTCTTCTTCTGTATCTTCATTTGCATCTGTTTCAATCAAACGTCCAAGCTTAACTTTTACTGTTTTTTCTTGCCCATTCCGTAAAACAGTAACATCCACCACTTTTCCTTCTGAACTCTCTGCAACTAAACGTGGCAAATCGCGTGCATGCTTAATTTTGGAATTTCCAAAAGAAAGAATGACATCTCCAGTTTGCAACTGGCTATTATCTACATTACTTTCTTCCGTCTGTTCTATTTTACCAGCCACCAATGCCCCTACAGCATTGTCCAATTTTAAACTTTTTGCAATATCCTCTGTTACGGGCTGAATACGAATAGCCAACCAACCGCGTCTTATTTCTCCAAAATCACGCAATTGATTAATAACAGAAAGAGCCATATCCGATGGAATAGCAAACCCAATACCGATAGATCCTCCAGAAGGTGAAACAATTGCTGTATTAATGCCAATGACTTCACCATTTCTATCAAACAACGGCCCACCAGAATTACCTCGATTAATTGCTGCATCTGTTTGAATAAAATTATCATAGGGACCAGCATTAAGATCACGGTTACGGGCAGAAATAATACCAACAGTCACACTTCCACCAAAACCATAAGGGTTACCAATAGCCATAACCCAATCACCAATACGTGCTTTTTCTGAGTCACCAAAACGCACAGCTTTTAATTTTTTACTTCCTGCATCGACTTGAAGCAAAGCCAAATCAGTTTTGCTATCCTTTCCAAGAAGCTTTGCCTTTAGTTTTGTACCATCCGTAAAATTAACTTCAATATCATCAGCATCTACAATAACATGATAATTTGTAACAATAATCCCTTTTTGCGCATCAATCACAAAACCAGACCCTAAAGAACGCACCTTTTGAAATTGACTATCTTTTTGACCATCTTTGGGTGTAAAAAAATCACTAAAATATTCCTCCAGCAATGAATCTTTTGGAATAACGGGTACTGAAGTATTTTCATCCTGTTCTGTTCCCTCAACAGTCTGTGCCGTAGAAATATTCACAACCGTCTCCAAAAGCTCAGAAGCTAAATCAGGAATAGAAAGCAATGCCTTGCTTGTTTCTTCGCCCCAAGATAAACGCACTGATCCTGATAGAAACAAAATCACACAAAAAATAACTCTTGTGATACAAGACTTCAAAAACGTACTTTTACTCACGACACTTCTATCCATGACATGCCTTTAATCAAAGATGCAAAGAGCCCCACTAAATTTATCTACATAAAACCAGCACGGCTCGATACTCTCTACCACTTTTACCATAAAAGAAAATGGTCACAGATCATTCTTTTCATGCAAAATCTCGTATCTGCAATCCATTATTTTATCTATTCTCTCCCGATTTTGGATCAGTTTTACTAATGCCAGTATTCATTGTCGGTAAGAATGCTTTATTTGCCTGCGGCGGATTACGAAAATAGAAAAAGAAATCCTCATTTGGAGAAATCACCATCGGTGTTTTCTCTAAATTCTTGTATTGTTCCATCGCCAACCAAAAATCATAAAAGGACGGATTAGCTTCCCTTGCATTCAATAAAAGACGAATACTTTCAGCTTGACCTTCACCACGGGTAATTTCAGCATCACGCTTTGCCGCTGCTACAATTTCTTCATATTCACGATTAGCTTCTGCTACAATACGATCTCGTTCTTGTTGACCACGAGCCCGGATATTTTCCGCAGCAGCTTCACGTTCAGCTGCCATTTGCCGATAAACATCTTCTGAAACAGCATCAGTCAAATCGGTTTTACGAATACGCACATCAACAATAGTAATACCCAACGAACCTGCATCTACAGAAAACTGTTTCTGTACTTCAGCCATCATCGCGCCTCGTTCATCCGATAAAGCTGCTTTAAATTCTCGCTTACCATAAACAGCACGCAAAGCGTCAATAAACCGCGGTGCAAGATTTTCACGGGCAGCAATCTGCGGACGCCCAGAAGCAATGCGCTGTAAAAACAACTTAGGATCTGTAATACGGTAAATAAAGAACGCATCCACCTCATAATACGCACCACCACGAACCTGTACAGATTGTGTAGGAACATCGTAACGCAATAACCGATTATCAACAATGATCATCTTATCGATAAAGGGCGCCTTGAAATAGATTCCAGGATTAGATTCCACCTGAACAATTTGTCCAAAACGCTTAATTGCTACTTGCTGACGAGGATAGACGATAAAAACAGACATCCACAAAATCATCAAAACGAACACTATAACACTAAAAACAAACAAAAAGCGAGATTGCTGCATAATTAATCTCCTCCAGAAATACGAGAATCTAAGAGTAACGCAGGACGCGCTGATGTTGCCTTTACTTTTTCCGACGACTTGCTACGCAACAATTCGTTCAAAGGTAAATAAGGCACGGCTGGAGAATTTGCCTGATCCAGAACCAGCTTATTGGGTGAAGAAAGAATCCGCCCCATCGTCTCCATATAGAGACGGTAGCGCGCAGCTTCCGGTGAAATCGCAGCCTCACGAGCTATCGCCTGAAACCGTTCAGCACGCCCTGTTGCCTCTTCAACCATTTGTGCCTTTTCACCTTTTGCGATTTCCCGTGTGCGTGAAGCTTCACCATTTGCTAAACCAATTTTCGTAAAACGTACACGATTCCCCTCTTCAATCATTCTTCCACGTTCCTGCTCCGCCTGCTGAACAGAATTAAACGCAGCAGCAACCTTTGTCGGAGGAGCAGCTTCACTGATAGACACACGGCTTATTTCAACACCAAGTTGATATTTATCTACAGTCAACTGGATAATCTTTCTAACGTCATTAGCAACTTCTTCTTTCTTGTCACGTAAAACATCATCAACCGGCCGCGAACCAATGACCTCACGCATTGCACTCTCAGCAACTTGGCGAACTGTTCCTTCTTGATCATTCACATTGAATAAAAATTGACTAGGATATGAAATCCGATAGTAAACGGAAAAATTAACATTCACGATATTCTGATCACTCGAAAGCATTAAGCCATCACTTTGTTGCACCTGACCAGGCTTTCCACCAATCGCGATTGTTTTTTCCGTTAAAGGCACTTTCATATAGGTCTCAATTGGCCAAAAATGAAAATGCAATCCATCACCAATGATGCCTTCTTTAGGGATGCCAAAACGCAATTCCACTGCTTGCTCATTTTGTTGGACAATATAAAGTGACTGATAGAGCAAAAAACACACAGCAAACAGAAGGAACAAAACAAAAGTTCCTCCTCTACTAAATTGTTTAAACTGATCCTGTCCTTTGCGCAAAATATCATTAAGATTGGGACCATTTCCGCCCCCAGAACCAAAAAGATTCTTAGCGGGTGTTTTTTTGTCACCACTGTTTTTGGTTTTATCGCCACTCCATGGGCCACCACCATTTTGATTTGTCCAGGGCATTATCACCTCTTTAACTGATTACCACTACTCGAATACCAACCATTTGCTTGATCTTATAGGGTGCCTCTTACCTCATTACAATACAACTGATAACCCCTTCCGCTTTATATTACAAAAAATTATTTCCGCTCATAAACAACAAAACGTGTCGGATGACTATCTTTATCCCCTTTGGGAATATCTTGTGTTTGCACAATAGTCCACTTTTCTTTATCAAAAACAGGAAAAAAACTATCACCTTCTATAGAAGCTAAAATTTCTGTAAGGAATATTTTATCAGCCATATGCAACCCTTGTTGAAAAATTTCACCACCACCAATAATAAAAATTTCCTCTATATTATTTTGAGAAGCAACATTTGTTGCAAGAGAACAAGCTTGCGATAAAGAGTGAGCAACAACAGCCCCTTCAGCACAAAAGGTACAATCACGCGTAATGACGATATTTGTACGTCCTGGTAAAGGCCTTCCGATAGAATCCCAAGTTCTTCGCCCCATAATAATGGGTTTACCCACCGTCAAAGCTTTAAAGCGTTGTAAATCCGTCGATAAATGCCAAGGCATAGCACCTTCACGACCGATAACACCATTTTCTGCAACAGCAGCAATGAAACAAATGGAAATCGTCATATTGCTACCGGCGCTTTAATATGGGGGTGTGCTTTATAATTAAGCAATTCAAAATCCTCAAATTGAAAAGAAAAAAGATCTGTTACCGCTGGATTTATGCGCATACATGGCAAAGCATTTGGTATACGAGACAATTGATATTTTGCCTGTTCAAAATGATTAGAATAAAGATGAGCATCTCCCAGAGTATGAATAAAATCGCCTACTTTAAGACCGCTTACTTGCGCAATCATCATTGTTAGCAATGCGTAGGATGCAATATTGAATGGAACACCTAAGAAAATATCCGCCGAACGCTGATAAAGTTGACAAGATAATTTCCCCTCCGCAATGTAAAATTGAAAAAAACAATGACACGGAGGCAAAGCCATTTCCTCTATTAATGCAGGATTCCAAGCTGATACAATCAAGCGACGAGAATCTGGCGTTTCCTTAATCATCGTTAAAAGATTGTTAATTTGATCAATATGGTGTCCATCAGGAGCAGGCCAAGAACGCCACTGATAACCATAAACAGGACCAAGATTTCCCTTTTCATCAGCCCATTCGTCCCAAATCGACACACCATGCTCTTTCAACCAAGCGATATTTGTATCGCCTTTAAGAAACCACAAAAGCTCATAAACAATTGAACGTAAGTGTAGTTTCTTTGTTGTCAACAATGGAAATCCTGCTTGTAAATCAAAGCGCATCTGATACCCAAAGATAGATCGCGTTCCAACACCCGTTCGATCTGTCCGATCAATACCCTGATTTAAAACATGAGATAAAAGAGCGAGATATGATTTCATAGAGCTATTATGTCCGATTCTTCTCATTATAGAAAATAAAAACTGTAAAATCCGTACAAAGATAATTCAAATCTTTTTCCAAAAACATCTTACACAAGAAATTATCATGATCTGACTAAATTTTTGATGCAAAAGATAAAATACTATAGACAGCTTCTAAAAAAATGACATAAATGAACAAAGATGGATAAACATGAAATAAAGGGATCGACTATGGAAAAACAAGAAGCTTTAAAACCACATGATACAAGAAAACGTATCTGGGCTATCGTGTCCAGTGCATCAGGTAATCTAGTAGAATGGTATGACTTTTATGTTTATTCCTTTACATCTATTTATTTTGCATCACAATTCTTTCCCTCAGATGGCAATGTCGTTACGCAACTTTTAAAAGCGGCGGGTGTTTTTGCTATTGGTTTTCTTATGCGCCCAATCGGCGGATGGCTTTTTGGCTTCATTGCCGATCGTTATGGACGCAAACGCTCAATGCTTATCTCTGTTTTTATGATGTGTGGTGGTTCGTTCTTAATCGCCCTACTTCCTACCTATGAAACCATTGGAGTGGCAGCAGGAATTCTTTTACTTTTACTCAGAATGCTTCAGGGGCTTTCTGTCGGTGGTGAATATGGTACAACAGCAACTTATATGAGCGAAATCGCCCTCAAAAATCGCCGCGGATTTTTTAGCTCTTTCCAATATACCACACTGATTGGAGGTCAACTTCTAGCCAGTCTCGTTATATTCATTTTAGCGCTTTATCTCACCGAAGATCAGCTAAAAGCGTGGGGCTGGCGTATTCCATTTGCCATTGGTGGATGCGGCGCAATTGTTGCGATTTATCTACGCCGCACACTCCATGAGACAACGACCAAAGAAAGTCGTTCTAGTGCACAAGCTGGTAGTATTAGGGGACTTCTGAGCAACCACCGAAAAGCTTTCTTTCTGGTTATTGGCTTTACAGCTGGAGGATCGCTCACATTCTACACCTATACGACTTACATGCAGAAATATCTGATCACAACCACTGGCTTTGATAAACATACAGCCACAACAATCATGACAGCTGCGCTCTTTGTTTTCATGTTACTCCAGCCCCTCTTTGGTGCTCTTGCAGATAAAATTGGAACAAGAACTTCTCTCCTTATTTGGAGTGTCTTATCTATTATCTTTACCATTCCTGGACTTAATATGATTGGTAATACTGATAGTACATGGATTGCTTTATCAGTCATTACTGGAATGCTCTGCATTATGAGCTTTTATACATCTATCTCTGGCATTGTAAAATCAGAAATGTTTCCCGCTTCAGTACGAGCGATAGGAGTTGGGCTCTCTTATGCTATTGCCAACGCACTGTTTGGCGGTTCTGCTGAATATGTCGCGCTTGGATTAAAAGATCTTGGATATGAATCTGTCTTCTATTTTTATATAACCAGTATGATGATTATTGCATTCATTGCTGTTCTCTTAATGCCAGATGCTCGCAAAAAAGGGTATTTACAAGGAGACGATATTCATTAACCTTTAATGTTAACAAACAAGGGTTTCAACAAAAAAAGTAAAGCCCAGTATTCTGGGCTTTTTATATTCTTTCCGATAGAAGTTTAAAGCTCACAGTTTTTTATCCTTTCAAACACTTTAAAGAAGCAATGTTCCCTCCTGCACACGCCGCTTATAAAAATAAATGGCTTCATATTATTATGTAATAAATACTTCTTTTGCTGAATTTAATTCACTGAAGATAAAAAACGTTTGATTTATTTTAATATTCCCATTCCCACTCAACGTCGAAGAAAAGTGATTATCTTTCAAGATAATTTTATCAATAATAAAGATTACACTCATGATTTTGTTTAATACGTTCTTAATGGTACCCCCTCATGCAAAACAAATCCTTTCATGAAAAATAGAAAATACCATTATATTATGAATTCACACATTTTTTTGAGAAACATTTCTCAATGCACCCAACTCCATTTCACAACGGCATCCATGAATTACATAACGTAAAAACCCCGTAAAATATAAACATGGGCATTACTCTCTTTACACTTAATAAAAGTGCAAGCCGCTATTATTATACTATTGACGAACTCTTAATATTGTACTCCCCCTTAACACTTAAGATCATTCCTAAAAAGTATTTTAACTAATACACCAACCTCGCATGCAATAGTCAATAACATCATTTTACGAAACAACATCAAGCATATAAACTAAAGAGTATCATATCTTCATAAATACTCTGCATATGCAAATAATTCACAATCAAACAAAAAACAATATTGCCTTAAGGGTAACCCAAAGCATACGATTTACGCAATATAATAACACCATGAGCCCACAACAACACTGATAGCTCTAGAAAAAACTTTATGTTTCCCTAAAAAATTATCATGATACAATAGCGTTTTTATAATGCACATCGTAAACAACTTTAAAAAGAAGAAAAGTTATAAATCTAAAAGGGGAACAATTCATGAATAATCAAACAACTTTAGATCCACATGATACAAGGAAACGTATTTTTGCTATTATATCCAGTGCATCCGGTAATCTGGTAGAATGGTACGACTTTTATGCTTACTCCTTTGCATCGGTTTATTTCGCTTCGCAATTCTTTCCTGAAGATGAGGATATCGTTACACAACTGTTAAAAACTGCAGGAATCTTTTTTATTGGCTTTCTTATGCGTCCAATTGGAGCATGGCTCTTTGGGTTTATTGCTGATCGTTATGGACGTAAACGCTCAATGCTTATTTCTGTTTTTATGATGTGTGGGGGCTCTTTTCTCATTGCCATACTTCCCACTTACAAAACCCTAGGAATAACAGCAGCATTTCTTCTCCTTTTAGTCCGTATGTTTCAAGGGCTTTCCGTTGGCGGTGAATATGGTACAGCAGCAACGTATATGAGTGAAGTTGCGCCCAAAAATCGTCGTGGTCTCTTTGCTTCTTTTCAATATGCAACAACGATCTCAGGTCAACTTCTGGCAAGTTTTATAATATTTATTTTAGCCCTTTACCTTAACGAGGATCAGTTAAAAGCATGGGGATGGCGTATTCCCTTTGTCATTGGTGGCTTTGGAGCAATCGTTGCAATTTATCTGCGTAGCTTGCTTCATGAAACAACAACCCTCAAAAGCCGCTCTGAACAACACGCTGGTAGTCTTAAAGAACTTTTTCGTAATCATAAAAAAGCGTTCTTTTTGGTTGTTGGCTTTACAGCTGGCGGATCACTCACATTTTATACATACACCACTTATATGCAAAAATATCTGATCACAACCACTGGCTTTGATAAACAAACCGCAACAACGATAATGACTGCCGCCCTCTTTATTTTTGTGCTACTCCAACCCCTTTTTGGTTCCCTAGCCGATAAAATTGGAGCAAGAGCTTCACTCATTAGTTGGGGGGCATTATCCATTATCTGCACCATTCCTGTACTTAAAATGATCGGTAATGCCCATAATCCATGGACAGCACTCTTAATTATTATTGGAATACTCTGTGTTATGAGTTTTTATACGTCCATTGCTGGTATCATAAAAGCAGAATTATTCCCTGCTTCAATCCGGGCAATTGGTGTTGGATTTGCTTTTGCCATTGGCAATGCACTCTTTGGCGGTTCTGCTGAATATGTAGCGCTTGGATTAAAAAATATGGGATACGAATCTGTTTTCTTTTTTTACATCGTTGGTATGATGGTCATTGCACTCATCTCTATTCTTCTTATGCCCGATATAGATAAAGAAGGATATCTCGATAAAGACGATAGACTTCATTAAACTTATTTTCTGGATAAAAAAAGCCCAAGAAATTGGGCTTTTTTATCATTATCACAAATTTAATATTGTTTAAATTTTATGAAGTGCATTAAGGTGCTTAGCAACTAGATAATAAAAAGTCAGTCGACTTTTTCTACGCTCTCCAGACATCATCTCAGCCACTTTTGAAACAGCCATTTTAGCACTCTTCTCATCAGCTTCTAAAACATCTTGAACCCATTTTTCAACACGTTCTAACTCTTTTGGATCCGATGTAGCAACAAGCGCTGCATCCTGCTTTTTCATCACCAAAGCTAAACGATGGCTAAGTCGTTCTACTGCTGCTTCATCGGGGCCTGAATCATATAGTTTAATATCTGCTAGATTATTTGTCATTTTGCATCATCTCCTCTCCAAAAATGAGCGGTCTATACTTTATAGCCGCCTCATATAGCTCCATAAATAATTAGAGGATTAAAAATATTAACAACCCCCCCCTTTTCCTAAGACTGTTCTTCATCTATATTTAGAGGGCTGGTTTACCAGCTATGGTAATAAATGGACGGTGAAATAAACCTATTGGACCCGGGGGCGGTACCCGGCGCCTCCACCAAAATATAAAAAACCAAAGTTATATTTTGGTGGGGGCGAAATAGGATCGACAAGGGTGTAAAGATCGCTCTTTTACTCGGCATTGTACCACCGTTATCGGGCTAAATGAGTAGTTGCAAATGACAACTATGCGGAAGCACGTCTCGCCGCTTAAGGTGGTGTGAATGTTTCAAATTGAGTCTTAAACCGTCGCAGGTTTAAGCGGGGTTCGAAGGCACCTGGCAACAGAAGCCTTCACTTTTTTAAATGTTATTGATTGATCTTTCAGACATTATCAGACATTATTTACCATAGATTTTCGTGTTTTTTCGATTCATTGAGGTACATCGTAGACAAAATATTGCTAGTTTTAAAATACATTCTATTACACAATATCAATACAATCCATTCTGCTACGTGAAATAAAAGGAATAAACTTCGATGGTTAAAGATCAAATCCGTTACGATATTCTCGTTCAGGATGCGCTTCGTGGAGTTATCCGTAAAGTTTTATCGGAAGTTGCCAAAGCAGGTCTTCCGGGAAATCATCATTTTTTTATAACTTTTTTGACAAATGCCCCAGGCGTTAAAATTTCTCCTCGGCTAAAAAATCGCTATCCTGAACAAATGACAATCGTCTTGCAACATCAGTTTAGAGATCTCAGTGTTTCAGAAACAGCCTTCGAAGTAACCCTCTCTTTCAGGGAAATAACGGAAAAACTGGTAATTCCTTTTACTTCCGTTCAGGTCTTTTATGATCCTGTAGCAGCATTTGAAGCAGCATTTGATCTACCCTCAAGTCTGACCTCTGGAGAAAGTGAAAATTCAGAAAACACCTTATCTGCACCCATTACTCTCTCAAACAAACAAAAAAAAGAAAATACGCTCACAAAAGAACAAAATCTCAGTACCAATAAAGAACCTTCAAATAATGACACAAAACAAAGTGCTGATGTTGTCTCTTTAGATTCTTTTCGGAAAAAATAAACTTTCTCATGCCTGAATTAATTAACCTTCGCCAATTTCGAAAACAAAAAAAGCGTACAGAAAAAGCTCTTTGCGCTGAGCAAAATCGTTATCGTTTTGGTCGAACAAAAACTGAAAAACTTTTTGAGCAACAAAAATCTTTAAAAACGCAAAAATTTCTTGATCAAAATCGTTTACGAAATGACGAATAAAGGTAGAAAAATGCACGAAAATAATTCTATCGATTGGTCAAAAGTTATTCCACGAAAAATATCCGTTCGCGTTGATGGGCACGCAACAAGCGTCTCTTTAGAACCACCATTTTTAGATATTCTAAAAGATATAGCCCGCCAAAAAGGACAATCTTTAGCCTTTATTATCACTGATATTGATAGCAAAAGACCACAACAAGTAAATCTCTCGGCCTCGTTACGCGTTTATGCCCTTCAAAGCGTTCTCACCCAACGCCTTTAATGTTTGTGCTTATTTTTTTTACGTTCTCTTTCTGTCTGTTCAACTGAAACTGTTGTGACTTTTTAAGAGAAGTTTTTTTAATCTAGAACTTCAATGAAAAAAAGACTACAAAAGAGAGATAATGAGTAATTTTTCTGATCACAACATACCTTTCTTTGAAGAAGATTCCCCTCCAGACCATGATAAAAAGAGCGCTGGTTTTTTCTCCCATACTCTAAAAGAACAAAAGTCATATAACACAGACTATTTAGAACAACTCAATCCAGAACAGCAACAAGCTGTTATGAATACTGAGGGACCTCTTTTAGTTCTTGCAGGTGCTGGTACAGGAAAAACGCGCGTTTTAACAACCCGTATTTCTCACATTTTACGCTCTGGACTTGCCTCTCCTCAGCAAATACTTGCTGTCACTTTCACCAACAAAGCAGCCCGTGAAATGAAAATACGGATTGGTGAACTTATTGGAGAAGTTGTTGAAGGTATGCCTTGGCTTGGAACCTTTCATTCCACTGGAGCTAAAATTTTACGCCGTCACGCAGAGCTTGTTGATTTAAAAAGAAACTTTACAATTCTTGATAGCGACGATGTTCTTCGACTTTTAAAACAGCTTATTCAAGCTGAAGGATTAGACGATAAGCGTTGGCCCGCACGAAACCTTGCCATGATGATTGATTCCTGGAAAAATCAAGGACTTTCACCAAAACATATCTCAAAAAGTGATGCTCATTCCTTTGGTAACGGCATGGGGCGCGAACTTTATCACAGTTATCAAAATCGATTAAAAGATCTTAATGCTTGTGATTTTGGTGACCTTCTACTTCATTCTATCTCTATTTTCCAACATAATCCAGATATTCTTCGCGAATATCATTCTCAATTTCGTTATATTCTTGTCGATGAATATCAAGATACAAATACAGCACAATATCTTTGGCTTCGCCTTTTGGCCCAACATCCTCAAGGTCAACATGTTAATCTTTGTTGTGTTGGCGATGATGATCAATCCATTTATGGATGGCGTGGTGCAAAAGTCGAAAACATATTACGTTTTGAAAAAGATTTTCCTTCTGCTAAAATTATTCGTCTAGAACGCAATTACCGCTCAACATCCCATATTCTCAAAACCGCCTCCCATCTCATTGCGCATAATGAAGAAAGACTGGGAAAAGTCCTTTTTTCTGCTCAAATAAAGAGTGAGGAAGAAAAGGTAAAAATTCATTCAGCATGGGATTCGGCAGAAGAAGCACGAGAAATCGGAGAAGAAATAGAACGCGCACAACAAACCGGTCATGCATTAAATCATATGGCTATATTGGTACGCGCATCATTTCAAATGCGTGAATTTGAAGATCGCTTTGTAACACTTGGCCTTAATTATCGCGTCATTGGTGGTCCTCGTTTTTATGAGCGAATGGAAATACGTGATGCCATGGCTTATTTACGCGTTGTTGTCCAACCCACTGATGATTTAGCTTTTGAGCGTGTTATTAATACACCCAAACGCGGCATAGGAGATGCAACCCTGCGCATTCTTTATGAGAGTGCACGTGCACGTGCTGTTCCTCTTTTTTCTGCTGCCGCTGACATCATTGAAACAGATGAATTAAAGCCTAAGGCACGCAGTGCGTTACGAAGCCTTATTGAAAACTTCCGCCGCTGGCAAAATATGCTTCAAGACACTCCTCATAGAGAACTTGCCGAAATCATCCTTGATGATTCTGGTTATACAACCATGTGGTTAGAAGATCGCTCACCAGAGGCTCCTACACGACTAGAAAATCTTAAAGAAATGATTCGTTCCATGGAACAATTTGAAAATCTTCAAAGTTTTTTGGAACATGTTGCACTCGTTATGGAAACGGAAAATAATGAAAATATGGATGCAGTCAACATCATGACACTTCATTCAGCCAAAGGGCTTGAATTTGAAACAGTTTTTCTTCCAGGTTGGGAAGAAGGACTCTTTCCCCACCAGCGCTCATTAGATGAAGGTGGACGTTCAGGATTAGAAGAAGAACGGCGCCTTGCTTACGTAGGTCTAACAAGAGCAAAAAAATATTTGCATATCTGGTTTGTATCTAATCGAAGAATTCATGGATTTTGGCAACCTGCTCTCCCCTCTCGTTTTCTAGATGAATTACCAGCAGAGCATATAGAAGTTGTAGAAATGGAAACATCTTATGGTGGTTATGGAAAATCTTCCTTTCAATATCACGATTCTTTTTATAATGACTATGCAACACCAAGACAAAAGCGTGCACAAAAAAACAAGAATATTGAAGGAAAAGTTATCACGCAATCAATCTCTCATACACCATCAGATTTTTCTGTCAATGATCGGATTTTTCACATAAAATTTGGTTATGGTTATATTACAGCAATAGACGATCATAAATTGACAATAATGTTCGAAAAAGCCGGAGAAAAGCGTGTACTAGATAATTTTGTAAACAAAGCTTAATTACAAGCAAACCATGATCCGTTTTTCCAAGAGATCATTTTGTTTTATTCTGACTATCATTTCCATTTGCGAACAAAGGCTTCAATGGGCAAATTTTGCATATCAGGCAATGCGTCGTGAATTTTATCAAGTGGCCAATCCCACCAAGCCATATCTAAAAGGCATTCTATCACATGATTGGGAAACCGCATCCGCAATCGCTTAGCAGGCACCCCAACGACAATCGTATAAGGCATAACATCTTTCGTTATAACAGCGTTCGCGCCAATGATAGCGCCATGACCAATTGTCACTCCAGGCATAATAACCGCACCATGTCCAATCCACACATCATGCCCAATAATAACACGTTTTGCACAACGCCTTTCACGAAAACCACTGTCTAATGCCATATAACGAAAATATTCGTTTGGACGATAGGTTATTTTATGCGTTGAAACACGCTCCATGGGATGCTCCAACGCATTCATCCGTACATGAGATGCAATAGAACAAAAACGACCAATATCGCTGTAAATAGCCTCACTGTTACGTTCTAAATAAGAAAAATCTCCAACTATTACATCACGCAAAACTACCCGCTCATTAATTTCCACATAGCGCCCTAATTTACAACCATGCAGCCGTGCTGTCGTATGGATACGAGGTTTACTTTCATGAAATCGAAGATCGTTTTCAATATTCATTATTGCCTTCCATCAATTGTTTCATCAATAGATATGGAAAGACATACCAACCAAACCAATAAAATCAACCGTGAAACAAACATTGCAAAACAAACCAGCCAATGCTAGAATTTTCTGACACTTTTAAAAGAGACAAACATATGAAAAATGTACTCCGCATTTTAGGGCTAACAGTTATATTTCTTACGGGGGTTTTTATTTATGATGCATTTATAAATAAGCCTTTAGGTGATAACTTTACGCTCACTGATTCAAATGGAAAAACGATTACCGAAGCTGATATTCGAAATAAGCCTTCAATAATTTTCTTCGGTTTTACAATGTGCCCTGAAAGCTGCCCTACCACACTGATGAATCTTGATCGATGGCTTACAGCCCTTGGACCACAAGCGGATAAGTTAGGAATATGGTTTGTGACTGTTGACCCCGAACGCGATACACCAGAAATACTCCATAATTATCTCAGTAATTTTAACAATAAAATCATTGGCATTAGCGGAGCTCCTGATAAAGTTCATAAAATGGTCAATTCTTTCAACATTGTTGCTGAAAAAGTCCCTGGGGAAGATGGAAACTATACTTATAACCATACGGCAGCAATTTTTTTACTCAAAAAAGGCGGAAAGTTAGCAGGTGTTATCCGTTATGATACGAAAGAAAGCGATAGCGAATTAAAAGATGAAATCGCCATTGAACGGTTAAAAAAACTCATCTTAAACTAAAAAAACCGATCAAAAGAAAGAACAGCATGTCGCAACAAATTCGCCTCTATTATACTGCTTCTAAAAATGAAGCAGAACGGTTCTATACCCTTATAGAAACAGCCTTTGACGAAGAAGGTTATCCTCTTGCTCTTGTAGAGATAGACGAAAAAAATGCTATATATGAACTTTCTCTATATGTTGATCAAGACAATCAAGAGCACGCATTGAAACGTTTTGCAAGCATTCTCTCTATAGATTTTGATAAAATTAATATAGAAGTTTTACCCAATATTGATTGGGTACAAAAAAGCCTAGAGGGACTAAAACCTATACATGCAGGTCCTTTTTTCCTTCATGGAAGTCACCACCGAAACACCATTCCAGCAAATGTTCTCCCTATTGAAATTGAAGCGAATCAAGCCTTTGGAACTGGGCATCATGGAACAACAGCCGGTTGTTTGGAAATGATTGCCAAAGTAATGAAACACGAAAATCCACAAAATGCCCTTGATCTTGGAACTGGCAGTGGAGTCTTAGCCATTGGCATAGCAATGCTCAAGCCCATTACTATTCTCGCCTCCGATATTGATCCTATTGCTATTCAAGTTGCACAACATAATATCGAGCTTAATGGCGTAAAAGAGTATATTACAGCGGTTACTGCAACAGGTTTTATGCATGAACACATTGCAACACGAGCCCCTTTTGATCTCATTGTTGCCAATATTCTTGCCAATCCTCTCATTGAACTTGCGCAAGAAATGGTAAAAGCTCTTAAAAAAGGAGGATCACTTATACTCTCTGGAATTCTTGAAGAGCAACACGCCCATGTTTTAGATATTTATATAAAACAAGGACTGAAGCATATCGAAACATACCACCGGCAAGGATGGGTAACGATACATCTAAAATAAATGAAAAGGACGTTGTTATGTATCAATCTTTTGAGGCGACAACAAATCCCACGCATGCTGCAAAACGCATTGCCTCCCTTCGTAAAGAACTTGATCGCCTTGGGCTCGATGGTTTTCTTGTTCCACGGTGCGATGAACATCAAGGAGAATATGTCCCCCCTCATGCTCAACGTCTTAGCTGGCTAACCGGCTTTACTGGTTCAGCTGGGATTGCCCTCATTTTAAAAAACAAAGCCATTATATTCACAGATGGACGCTATAAACTTCAAGTCCGCCAACAAACTGATCCTCATATTTTTGATTATGAAGATCTAATAATCTTCCCTCCTTCACAATGGCTTGAAACAAATGGAAAAAAACTTTCTATTGGCTTTGACCCATGGCTTCACACCATTACTGCTATCGATATATTGAAAAACGCATTAGAAAATAAAGCCGGCGGGACACTTGTAGAAGTTCAACATAATCCCATTGATTTGCTCTGGCATGATCAACCAAAATTACCGCAATCTGCCCTATCAGTTCATCCTCTCAAATATGCAGGATGCAGTTCAGATGAAAAGTTGGCATTGATTTGCAGATATATACAAAAAGCCAATGCAGATGCCTTTATTTTTACAGACCCCTCTTCCATTGCATGGACATTTAATATACGGGGCAATGATGTTTCCAATACACCTTTTTCCCTTTGTTTTGCTCTCATTCCACTTAATGAAACACCAGTCTTATTCATTAACAGCAAAAAACTTGGTGTAGAACAGAAACAATATCTGGAACGTTATGCAAAATTATATGAACCAGAACAGCTTGTTCCCAAGATCAAAGAGTATATTCAAAAAGGGACAGTGTTTGCCTTAGATCCACAACTAACATGCGAAAAATTACGCACTATCATTAAAGAAGAAAACAGCTCTTTCATCACGCTTACCGACCCTGCTGCTCTACCACGTGCTATTAAGAATGACACAGAACTCAATGGCGCACGCAAAGCGCATCTACGCGATGGTGTTGCCCTAACCCGTTTTTTTTCTTGGTTAGATAAACAAATACCAGGGTCAATAAATGAAATTTCTGCTGCTCAAAAATTAGAAGAATTTCGCATAAATACAGCAAAAGAAATGGGAGAAAAACTTAAAGATCTTTCTTTTGATACAATCTCAGCAACAGGAGCAAATGGTGCCATTATTCATTATCGTGTAACAACGCAAACAAATAAACAACTCAAAGCCGGTGAACTTTATCTTGTTGATTCAGGTGGACAATATCGTGATGGCACGACTGATGTCACACGCACCGTAGCAATCGGCAATATTGGAGAAGAAGAAAAACGCTGTTTTACGCTTGTCCTCAAAGGCATGATTGCGCTTTCAACTATCAGATTTCCAAAAGGCACACGTGGACAAGACATTGATGCTCTTGCACGCATTGCATTATGGAAAGCTGGTTTTGATTATGCCCATGGCACGGGTCATGGTGTTGGATCTTATCTTTCTGTCCATGAAGGACCGCAAAATATTTCCCGCAAAGGGTGCCAAGAACTCATCCCCGGTATGATTCTTTCAAACGAACCAGGCTATTACCGCGAAGGCGCTTTTGGTATCCGTCTTGAAAATTTGATGATTGTGCAGGCAGCACAAAAAATTGATGGTGGAGATATAGAAATGCTCTCGTTCGAAACACTCACACATTGCCCCATTGATCGACGGTTAATCCTTCCAGAGCTTTTGACACAAGAAGAACGACAATGGCTTAATGATTACCATGCACATGTTTATCAGGTTAATGTACCTTACTTGAACGAAGAAGATAAAAAATGGGCAAAAGAGGCAACAATGCCCCTTTAAATCAAGCAACCTATAACTTTTACCCTTTCTACAAAAACAGCACCGTCTTTTTTTAGAGAAAAATATGTACTTGCGTCAGGAAATACAAAAAATATTTCTACAAGATACTTCACGTTTTTTCTGATATGGCAAACACTGACCTAGGTGAAGCAGAGTGAGATACGCCTGCACGTGGTAATGCTTATTTTGGGTATTACCATCTAGACACTACCATATCCCTAGTTTCTTTATATGGAAACTCTCGTTATATTTTGTAATCCTTCGCATCGTATTTCTAAAACACCTATTATAACCAGCTTATTACGCTGTTTGGATTCAAAAATTCTGCATATTTATTTACAATTTTTACCTTGCTTCACAATGATAATTTATAAATTTTACTAATAATAACCTTGTATATTCTTCATCATAATAGTTTAAGTTTAATATTTAAGTTCAACGTTAATTATTTTAAATAACGTAATAAATATCAAAGTATATGGCGTTCTATGTTTGCAAAAAATAGCCCCTTTATCTCCTTTTTGATTCCATCTCCCCCAAATGTAAGAAAGATAACCACACAAACAGCATATGCATCTTCTAGAAAACATCCTCTAAACATTATGCCCCTCAATCAGCTGTAGCCAAGCCTCTTCATCGATAACCTCAACACCTAATTCTTCAGCTTTAGCTAATTTTGAGCCCGCTCCAAGTCCTGCAACAAGAAGATCTGTTTTTTTAGAAAGTGAACCAGATGTTTTAGCCCCTAATCGCTCTGCCAATGCTTTTGCTTCATCGCGTGACATATGCGCCAAAGTTCCTGTAAAAACAATGATCTTCTCCGCTATTGGTGAAGAATCTGTCATGATAGTTGCCTCATCAAGAGGTGTTACTTCTTCAAGCAAAACAGACAAAACCTCGCGGTTATGTGCTTCTTGATAAAAATCAACAATTGCACTCCCTACCTGTGGTCCAATTCCTTCAATATTGGTAAGCTCCATCCAAGCCTCATTTCCTTCTTTATTTTCCTGCTCACACGGCATAAGTGCTTCCATAGCCACAGTTTCAAAAGCTGTATAATTTTGATAAGCACGGGCAAGACGACGTGCATTGACCTCTCCCACATGGCGAATTCCTAATGCAAACAAAAAACGGCTCAAAGGAATTTCTCGGCGCGCATTAATGGCATCATACAATTTCCGCACTGAAACAGTACCAAAACCTTCCATATTTTCCAAACGTATCAAAGACTTTTCTTGGCGCCGTTGTAAAGTAAAAATATCGGCTGGTGTATGAATACAAAGCGCTTCATCTTGAGCATAGAAAAAAAACTCTACCTGTTTTTTACCCAAGCCTTCAATATCAAAAGCATTGCGTGAAACAAAATGACGAATACGTTCAATTGCTTGTGCAGGACAAATAAGCCCCCCTGTACAGCGACGCACGGCTTCTCCCACTTCACGAACAGCATGACTCCCACAAGCTGGACACAAATGAGGAAAAATAAAAACAGCAGCATCTTTCGGGCGTTTTTCAATGATAACATCAATAACTTGAGGGATCACATCACCAGCACGTTGTACAATCACGGTATCGCCTACACGGATATCACGCCCTTCACGAATGGGCTCTCCTTTATGACCAATTCCCTTAATATAATCCTCATTATGCAAACTGGCATTGGTCACCACCACCCCACCAACAGTAACAGGTGTAAGGCGTGCAACAGGCGTCAAAGCTCCCGTACGACCGACCTGAATGTCAATATCTTCCAAAAGCGCCATTGCTTTTTCTGCTGGAAATTTATGCGCTATTGCCCAACGCGGCGAACGAGCAACAAACCCCAAACGCTTTTGGAGCATCAAATCATTAACCTTATAAACAATACCATCAATATCATAGCTTAAAGAATGACGGCATTCTTCGATATCGTGATAATAGCAAATAATGTCTTCTACAGTCTTAAAGACTTTTGTTAATGGATTGATAACAAAGCCATACTCTTTTAGCTTTTTCATCATCTCCATTTGACTTTCTGCCAATATTTCACTCACCTCACCACAAGCATAAGCAAAAAATTGAAGCTTTCTGCTAGCGGTTATCCGTGAATCAAGCTGACGGAGAGAACCAGCCGCCGCATTTCGAGGGTTGGCGAAGGTTAACTTTCCCTTCTCTTGTTGGCTTATATTAAGAGCTTGGAAATCTTCCCGCCCCATATAAACCTCACCGCGAACCTCAATGATATCAGGAAAATCACCTTGCAAAACTTGTGGAATATCAGCAATTGTTCGGGCATTTGCCGTCACATTTTCACCGACAGTTCCATCCCCACGCGTTGCCGCACGCACAAGTTGCCCCTTTTCGTAGCGCAAAGACAAAGATAAACCATCAATTTTTGGCTCCGCTGTTATTTCCAACACTTGTGTTTCTGGAAGCCGTAAAAAACGACGAATACGCTCAACAAATTCACTAACATCTTCAGAGCTAAACGCATTATCAAGTGAAAGCATAGGCTGTGCATGAACAGATTTTTCAAACTTTTCAGAAATTGGTGCCCCAATTTTATGTGAAGGAGAATCAATACGTATAAGCTCTGGAAAAAGAGCTTCAATTTCTGCATTACGACGACGTAAAGCATCGTATTCTGCATCAGAAATTTCAGGCTGATCATCACGATTATAAAGCACATCATGACGTGCAATTTCTTTTGCCAACCACTCTAATTCACTTTCTGCTTCAACAGCTGTGAGATTTTTAACTGCATCTTTGTTCATAAAATCTATTCCAAATTACGAGTTACTGCCATAAGGACTTCCACACGCATCCTCATCAAATGAATCTCAATAAACACAAGCTTTCCAGTATTTTTATCGCTGGCTAATTACCTTTATGCGAGAAGCTTTTGAGCCGCTGCACGTGCTTCTTCAGTAATCTGTTCTCCTGCCAACATACGAGCAATTTCTTCTGCACGTTCATGCTCTTCCATTTTATGAATCGCAGTAACAAAGCGTCCTTTATCATGACTCTCAATTTTTGAAATAAGAAAATGACCATGCGCTTTCGATGCAACCTGTGGAGCATGCGTAATAGCAAAAACTTGGACATGTTCTGATAAGCGTTGCAACCGTTGCCCAATAGCCGCTGCAACAGCCCCCCCAACGCCTGTATCAATTTCATCAAAAATCAGCGTCGGTGCTGATCCTCGATCAGATAAAACAACTTTTAATGCCAGCAAAAAACGGGATAATTCACCGCCAGAAGCCACACTAAGCATCGGCCCAGCACGTGTTCCAGGATTTGTCCGCACCCAATATTCAATACGATCACATCCCTCTGCACTCCGCTTTTCCATATCACTTTGCATTTCAACAATAAATTCAGCCCTCTCTAATTTCAATGCCGGCAACTCAGCCATCACACTTTCAGACAAGTGCTTTGCAACCTCTTGACGTTTTATTGACAACGCTTGTGCTAACATATCATAGTTTTTTTGTGCTTGTCTTGCCTCATCTTCAAAACGTGTCAATATGGTCTGAGCCTCTTCAAAATCAGCCAGTTCAGCATCCATTTTATCGCGTAACTGAACCAATTCATCCGCAGAAACTTGATATTTACGAGCAAACCCCCGAAGAGCAAAAAGACGTTCTTCTATCCGTTCCAATTCATCAGGTTCAAAGTCCAATGCTCGTATTGCCGTCTCAATACCTTCTTGTGCTGTTGCAAGTGCATGCAATGCCTCATCAATAGATTTCACCACTGGTGCAATAAGTTCTTGCGCCTCAGGAATTTTCCGCTCCAAACGCCTCACCAAATTGGAAAGCACTGGGATTGGTGATTTTTGACCCGTTAAAAGATCATCCGCTTCTTTTATATCCGTTGCTATTTTTTCTAATTTAAGCATATCGGCACGGCGAAGAGAAAGAGCATCTTCTTCACCAACTTGAAAATCAAGCTTTTCAAGCTCTTCTACACACGCACGAAGATAATCAACCTCACGTACAGCGCTCTCTACTTTAAGACGCTGCTGTTGCAAACGCTCCTCACATTCACGCCATGTATGATAACACTGGCGTAAATTTTCCACTTCATTCTCAAGTCCACCAAAGGCATCTAATAATTGGCGATGTGTAGCAACATCAACCAGTGCACGATCATCATGTTGTCCATGGATTTCAACCAGCAAACGGCCAACACTTCGCATCAATGCAACACTAGACACCTGATCATTGATAAAGACACGGCTACGTCCATCACTTGATTGTACCCGCCGTAAAATAATATCACCCTCGTCATCAAGACCATTCTCACGAATAAGTTGACGTGCAGGATGTGAAACAGACACATCAAAAACAGCCGTAACTTGCCCGCGGTCAGCACCATGACGCACAAGCGAAGCATCACCCCGCCCCCCTAAAGCAAGTGATAAAGCATCAAGGAGAATAGACTTCCCCGCACCCGTTTCTCCAGTTAAAACCGTCAACCCCGCTGTAAAATGAATATCGAGCGTTTCGATCAAAACAATATTATGAATCGAAAGCTGTACCAACATAGAGAATCAACGTACCCTCTTCTTGTCACCACCTAAAGCATTTGAGATCCAAGAAGATTTATGCTCATGTGGTGATATTTTATTCTTCTGCAAGAGATTATAAGAAAATTTATACCACTCACTTTTGGGATAATTACGTCCTAAAATAGCTGCTGCTGTTTGCGCTTCCGCCGTTAAGCCAAGAGCTAAATTAACTTCCGTTAAGCGGAAAAGTGCTTCTTCAATTTGATTTGTATCGGAATACTCTTCAACCACGATACGAAACCGTCTACTTGCCGCAAGATAGCGCCGTCCCTCTTCATAATAACGGCCGATCTGCATTTCTTTACCAGCCAGCTGTTCGCGCCCAAAACGGATTTTATCCTTAGCATCCTTGACATATTCAGAATTTGGATAGCGCTCTATAAGAAGCTGCATAGCAGCAATAGCACGTTTCGTATCACGTTGATCACGCGTAACATCGGGAATCCGACGGAAAGAAGAAAGACCAATAATATAGTACGCATAAGCCGAGTCAGTTGACCCTGGATAAAGCGTAATATAGCGTTGAGCCATACTAATTGAATCATCATACTTTCCGAGTCGATAATTAGTAAAAGCACCCATCACAAGAGATTTACGCCCCCAGTCTGTATAAGCGTACTGTTTTTCAATTTTCAAAAACTTCTTCGATGCATCCCCAAGCCGCCCACTTTCAAGGCTAGCAAGCGCCTGATTATAGAGAACATCTGGTGGATCTATTTTCAAAACATAAGCAGATGGATCAAGAGTATTTTTCTCTTTAAAGAGACATCCCGCTAACATACAGGTGCTTCCTAAAAGGACCACCCCCAATATCTTGCGTACAATGTTAGATTTTCTATATGTCATATTTCCAATGCACACATGAAATTTTTCCATAATTTTCCGGCCTCCAGAGAATATCACCTTGTAGCAAAAACAATTTATTAAAGTTTTTATAGCATATCACTTTAAAATCCACATAACCAATTTAGCAGTTTAGGTCAATCATCCCCTTAAAAATCAAATAAACGATAAAAAAATCTTGTCAATTTCCTTTTATTCTTTCTCTAAAAAGCTTTTTCATAATATGATTCGTTTGCCAAAACAGCCTTCACCAATTGCGCATTAATTCTATGTCCACTACAATAAGAACGAAATAATCCAATAAAAGGTGCCCCAAGCAAAGCAGTATCACCAATCGCATCAAGCATCTTGTGCCGAACACATTCATTCTCCCAATAAGGACCATCGGGATTTAAAATTTTATCATTAAGGTCGATAACAAGAGAATTTTCCAAAGAAGCACCTCTCGCCTTTCCAGAAAGCCTTAATTTTTCCACGTCTTTGATAAAACCAAAAGTGCGTGCCCGTGACAATTCATCTCGAAACCCTTGTGTGGTAAGATCAAAACTGAAATGTTGCTTACCAATAGCAAAAGAAGGAAAAGAGATCGTTATATCAAAACGACGTCCATCGAATGGCAAAAGCTCTGCAACACCATGAGCTCCTTCAACACGCACCGGCTTTTTTATAATGAAATAAGAACGCAACGCATTTTGCTGTACAATACCAACTTCTTCAAAAGCTTGGCAATATAGCCACGCTGAACCATCCAAAACAGGAATCTCATTATGTGACACTTCAATAATAAGATTATCCAAATTATAAGCAGCAATTGCTGCCATCAAATGTTCAATTGTTTCAACCCTTACATCTCCATCTCCAAGTACTGTTGATAATTCAGTTTTTCCTGTTTGCGATGCATGGGCTTGAAATATTTTCTCGGTTCCGTCTAATCCACAACGCTTAAAAACAATACCACATCCAACATCCGCTGGATAAACCTTTACCACTGACAAACAGCCACTGTGAACGCCAATCCCCTTAAATGTTACTGCTTTTTTAAGAGTAGACTGATATTTTGGTACCAAATTCATCATATCATTTTATTAAATTGCTTGTACATCTTTTAACAAAATTTATAAAATTATAAAAAATATTCATAGTAAATAATAAAAAAAACCGCTCATTATAAGCGGTTTTTTTAAAACAAAGTATTTTATCCAAAAAACAGCAATATATTTACTGTATAATTTTTGACTGATCATTAAAGAAACAATAAAATTTCTTACTTTACCTCATTTTTCATCAATTAATTTGCTTGACGACGTAAAAATGCTGGTATTTCCAACTGATCTTCTTCACTTATAAAAGTACGCTGATCTTGTGGTACCTGAGGGTGCAGCTCACCAGAACGACGTGGAACATACACAGAAGCATCTTGAGAAAGCGCCTGAGAATTTTTATTGTAAACATGAGACTCTTTCTGCTGAGACGATCTAACAGCAGGTTCCAGCCTCGCTTCTGGCTCAGCTTCTTCACGATGTGTCAAACTCTGTTTCAAACGCTGCCAAAGATTACGAGGACCTTGATCAGTCACAAATGTTCTTTGACTTTGTCCATGAGCAACAGGAGGAAAATCCTTTAACTCAGGCATACGCATTGGAGCGCGCGCTTGCATCTGTTGCATTTGTTTTGGTTGCACTGGCTTTTCTGTTTGCTTCACAACCCCTGTCATCTCATCAAGAACATGCGCTGTTGCCTCCATACTCACGGGAGCCGTCATCGCCTGTTGAGAACCACGGCTTACTTGCATACGAGGCACATTTAATTTCTGTTCCTGAACAGCATTTGAACCATACGCAACAGCATTCGTCGCATTTCGTGTCGTCATTGCTTCTACAGGATGTGCAAAAATTTGACTTTTGGGACGGAACTGTTCTCCGGTTGTTTTACCCTTTTCTATTTCAAGTGATTCAATCACTTCTACCATTGACTCAGAACGCAGAGGCGATGACTGAACATGAAAAGAACTGTGTGACGTTCCAGGATCGCTCTTGCGTATTGAAGAAGCAGGCCTTTGAATCTGAGGATGAGAGGACTGAACCACATCACTAACTTCACGATCAATACCGGTCGCAACCACAGAAACACGAATAACACCTTCCAATGACTCGTCATCAATAGCGCCAAAAATCACATTCGCATCAGCGTCCACTTCTTCACGAATACGATTAGCAGCTTCATCAACCTCAAAGAGAGTCATATCACGACCACCTGTAATAGAAATCAGTAAACCACGTGCCCCACGCATAGAGGTATCATCCAGCAATGGGTTTGCGATAGCAGCTTCAGCAGCAGCCAAAGCACGCCCTTCACCAGATGCCTCACCCGTTCCCATCATGGCTCGACCCATTTCGTGCATAACAGAACGAACATCAGCAAAATCAAGGTTAATCAAACCCTCTTTGATCATCAAATCCGTAATGGAAGCAACACCAGAATAAAGCACTTGGTCAGCCATAGCAAAAGCATCAGCAAATGTTGTCTTATCATTTGCAATACGGAAAAGATTTTGATTGGGAATAACAATCAATGTATCGACAGACTTTTGTAATTCTTCAATACCAGCCTCTGCCGTTTTCATGCGACGTGCGCCTTCAAACTGAAACGGCTTTGTCACAACACCAACAGTCAAAATACCTTTTTCACGCGCCGCGCGAGCAACAACGGGAGCAGCCCCTGTTCCAGTTCCCCCTCCCATACCAGCAGTAATAAAAACCATATGAGAGTCTGCAAGATGATCAATAATTTCATCAATACATTCCTCCGCCGCCGCTTGTCCAACTTCCGGTAAAGCACCAGCACCCAAACCTTCTGTCACTGCTGCCCCAAGTTGGATAACACGTTCAGCCTTTGACATAGCCAAAGCCTGTGCATCCGTATTTGCAACAACAAAGTCAACTCCCTGAAGACCAGCATTTATCATATTATTCACGGCATTCCCGCCACCACCTCCAACACCAAAAACGGTAATGCGTGGCTTCAATTCCGCGATATCTGGCCGATGCAGATTAATCGTCATTTTCTTTTCCTTCTCATAAGACACCGCAAGCCAAAGCGATGAAATTTATCCAACTAGACTTAACTAAAAACTCTCACGCAACCACTGACCAACACGCTGAAAATACCCACGCGTGCCCATCGATAAATGATTTCCTGCCGCCTGCATTGTTTTTTCTTCAAAACCCACCAATTGCGGATAAATTAACAATCCAACAGCAGATGTAAACGCCGCCCCTTTTGCAAGAGAAGGAAGCCTCGAAATACCTAAAGGCCGCCCGATACGAACATTTCTTCCTAATATAGTACGTGCCATTTCTGGCAATCCTGTTAACTGGCTTGCTCCCCCCGTCAAAATAACACGTTTACCAATGATGTGACCAAAACCAGAACGATTTAAACAATCACGGACCATCTCTAAAATTTCTTCAACACGCGCACGAATGACACGCCCAAGAACCGCGCGAGGATATTGAGTTTCACGCTGTTCACTCCCAATTTCTGCTACATTAATCATTTGCCGCTCATCAGCACTTGTTAAAAGTGCTGAACCATAAACAACTTTTAAACGTTCCGCCTCTGTTAAAGACATAGAAAATCCGCGCGCAACATCAAGAGTGACATGATGTCCCCCAACAGCAAGAGCATCCGCATGAATAAATTTTCCCTCAAAAAACACTGAAAATGTTGTTGTTCCACCACCAAAATCAATACATGCAGCCCCTAAATGCGCCTCATCATTCATCAAGACAGCAAGACCACTTGCAAAGGGAGTAGCAACCATTGCTTCAACACTCAAATGTGCACGATTAATACAAGTTTCTAAATTACGCAAAGATGCCGTTTCCGCTGTTACCACATGCACATCGACACCAAATGTTTCCCCTGCCATGCCAATAGGATCAGAAATTCCTTTATCTCCATCCAATACATAAGAAACTGGAACTGAATGCATAACATGACGTTCAGCATCAAAAGCTTTACGCGAAACATCTGAAAAAGCCATACGCATATCACGCTTGGTGACTTCACGACCATTCAAATGGACCATTCCATTAATCAAAGCACTTTGTAATCGACTTGAGGAAAAATTCACAATGACTGAATCCACCACCAAACCAGCCATTTTTTCTGCCGCATCAACAGCCAAGCGTATTGATTGCTCTGCTGCAAACATATCCATCACAACACCAGATTTAATACCGCGTGAACGCTGCACTCCAAAACCTAGAATTTCCATAGAATGTGTACGACCATGTAAATAGTGCGCATGCTTCAAAGGACGCAAACAAGCAATAAGACAAACAATCTTACTTGAACCGACATCAAGAACCGTTAAAAAACGTGTTTTACGCCCCCTCAAATGATGTGATAGCATCATAGGCTTCCTGCCTTTCGCGCTTTTAAGATACGTTCTTCTTCTGCTACAGTAGCATGATAACGCTCCAACGTTTCATCTGATAAAGAAACAGTAATTCGATCAGCAAGACGTAAATCAACACTGAGAATATCGCGAGATAAAAGATCTTGCATTGTACCAGACAAAACAAGAGAGGAAAGCCTTTCAAGTGCACCACTTTCAGGCAACATAACGCACACTCCGTTATCCAAAACAAGATCCCAACGCCGATCACCTACCCGCACGAAAGCACGAACACGATTATATATTTCCGGATAAACTGACAGCGCTTGAATAAACACTTTAGCAGCATTTTGTGCACCCTGCCCAACCACAAGCGGCAAATTCCGAACAAATTTCCCTTTAAAAGGTACAATGACACGACCTGTATTATCAACAATATCGACCATGCCCTCATGTTGCCAAATAGCATAAGGTTCACGTTCCACGATGGAAATGCGCATTCTATTAGGATAAATCTTCTGAACATTAGCTGATTGAATCCAAGGCTGTTTTTCCAAAAGGGCACGTGCTCTTTCAACATCAAAAGTGAATATAGAGGGGGCAACATCAAGTTCTAAAATTTTCACAATATCTTGCTTTGCCAAGCGTTTATTACCACTTATATCGACATCCACGACCACAAAACCAATATCCGATATTATTGTTTTTACGATCACTTCCATCTGACCACTGGATGAAAATCCATAAAAAGCCGTAACAAAGAAAAACCATACAACAGCAAAAGAACCAAAATGGCGTGGAATATGAATATTGACAAAAACAAACTCAAACATAAACCGAAGAAAACGACGATAAAGACGTGGCAAAGCCGGCACTGAAAGCACCTCCATCGGAATATTCGTTTTATTAATACTCAACGCATACATGATGCGTCCTCCACTATCCATTGAACAATATCGCCATAAGTACGACCGCTCACTTTTGCAATATCAGGCAGAAGAGATGTTGGTGTCATACCGGGTTGCGTATTAATTTCAAGCCAAACCAATTCTCCTGTTTTTTCATCAAAACGAAAATCAGAACGGCTAACACCTCGACACCCTATCGCCTGATGGGCTGCTAAAGACATTCTTTGCACACTTTGGTAAATATTTAGTGAAAGTTGTGCTGGACAAATATGAAGAGAACCACCCGTTTTATATTTTGAGTCATAATCGTAGAATGGAAAGTGTTTATCGGGAAGAATTTCACACACATCCAGCACTTCATTCCCCAAAACAGCACAAGTCAACTCACGACCAGGAATATATTTTTCAATCATCACTTCATCGGCATACCCCCACTCAGCTCCCCCAATATTATGCGGCGGCGCAGATTCATTTCCCTGTACAACGACAACACCAAAACTTGATCCTTCACACACAGGTTTAATCACATAAGGCGGCTCCATAGGATGTGCTTGCCCAATAGCAAAGCGGCTCATGATACGAGAAGGCGCAACACAAACACCAACACTTGCAACGATAATTTTTGCACGTCCCTTATCCATTGCCAAAGCAGATGCCATCACGCCAGAATGGGTATAAGGAATTTTTAAATATTCAAGAATCCCCTGAATCCGTCCATCTTCACCAAATGGACCATGCAATGCATTGAAGGCAATATCGGGCCGCAACTGTTCAAGAACAGAAGCAATATGAGTGTCAACATCTACGCGGCTCACGCGATACCCCTGCGCCTCTAAAACATCAGCACAAGCCGCCCCTGAAGATAAACTTACAGACCGTTCAGAAGAAAAACCTCCCATTAATACAGCTATATGTTTATTTTTCATAATACATCACCCTCTTTTGCATACTATATGTAGTCTATATAGAATACATCAGCACCACATACAGAAAAAAACAAAGTTTATTCTTGCGAATCAATAACCTAGCATTTTTCATAATGAATCAGACTCAAAAGCCTGATGCAAGAGATTCTTTGTTAATTTATTGATTCTTAATAGAAATTTTTTATTATCTCTTTGAAATGACTCAATTTTTTATTTTCACTTTTTAGTGAACAATAAATCAATGAAATGGATCAAAAGGAGAAACACTTCGACCACGTTCAAATTGACCAATACGCTCTATTTCCCATTGTAAAAGGTGGGCTGAATGTGCAAAAACACGCGCACGCACTGTTTCTCCCAATGCTTCAAGATCATATCCTGTTGCTTGCCCTGTATTAATCATAAAATTACAGTGCATTTCACTCATTTGAGCGCCACCAATCCGTAAACCACGACACCCTGCTTCATCAATCACGCGCCACGCAGATCCATTCTCAGGATTTCTAAAAGTTGATCCACCGGTCTTTTCACGAATAGGTTGCACTGTTTCCCTATGGAGGGCAACTTCATCCATAGCAGCACGAATATCATCTTTATTACCAGGCTCCCCTTCCAATAAAGCAGCAGTAAAAATAAAACCTTCAGGAATATCACAATGGCGATAGGAATAACGCATATCTTTCACACTCAAGATATGACGTTGCCCTTTACGATCCAACGCATAAACCTCAACAACACGCGCTGCAGTTTCAACACCATTTGCACCCGCGTTCATTTTGAGAGCTCCTCCAAGACCTCCAGGAATGCCATAATAAAAATGAAAACCTGCAATCTCAGCTTCTAAAGCAGCAGCAGCTAAATGTTTATCCGCCGCACCAGCACCAACTAAAAAGCCTTTTGGAGAAACCTGCTGCACTTGCCCAAAACTTTTTGGCGAAAGACGAATCACAACACCAGGAACCCCCCCATCACGCACCAGAAGATTAGAACCGATACCGACAATTGTGATAGGAACAAATTCAGGCAAATTTTGAAGAAAGAGCGCCAAATCTTCTTCATCAACAGGCTGATAAAAAAGCTCTGCCAATCCGCCCGTGCGAAACCACGTTACCTTACGCATCTCAACATTAGGTGTAAGTTTTCCTCTCACACCACCCAACAATGGTTGCAATTGCGCCAATAGCACCTCACCATCAATGTGCTGAAAATTTATCATGACCATCCAATATCACTAACTGATGAGGCAACGCACAAGCCCATTGTGTGATATTGCCAGCACCAAGAAAAACAACATAATCCCCTGCCTGAGCAAATTTTGAGATAAGAGACACAACATCTTCCAAACCATGTATCAAGCGCACATCACGATGACCCGCCATTTTAATATGCTCTACCAATTCTTGAGAACCAAACCCTACAATAGGCTCTTCACCAGCCGCATAAACGGGCGTAACCAACACTGTATCGGCATCATTAAAACAAGTAGCAAAATCATCAAATAAATGATACAGTCGTGAATACCGATGGGGTTGTGCAATCGCAATAACACGTCCTTTTGCACTCTCACGGGCTGCACGCAAAACAGCTTTTATTTCGACAGGATGATGTCCATAATCATCAAATATTTCAATGCCACGCCAACTTCCTGTTCGCGTAAAACGCCGTTTTACTCCGCCAAATTCTGCTAAGCCCCTTTTTATAGCTTCATTTGAAATGCCAAGTTCATGCGCAATAGCAATCGCCGCCGTTGCATTGGCAACATTATGCTGCCCTGCCATGGGCAAAAGCAAATTTTTCAACTCAATCTTTCTTCCTGTTTTGCGTGAGCGAACAAGAACATCAAAATATGTTTTTTGACCATCCATCGAAAGATTAAGAAAACGAACATCCGCTTGTGGATTTGCACCATAAGTGATCACCCAACGATCATCAATACGGCTCGCCAAAGACTGAACCTCTGGATGATCAACGCACAAAACAGCAAAACCATAAAAGGGAACATTTTCTACGAATTGCCGAAAAGCCTCACGCACAGCATCAAAATTTCCATAATGATCCAAATGCTCAGCGTCAATATTGGTAACAACAGCAATATCAGCAGGCAGCTTTAAAAATGTACCATCACTTTCATCAGCTTCAACAATCATCCAATCGCCATCTCCTGTACGAGAATTCGTCCCATAAGCATTAATAATACCGCCATTAATCACCACTGGATCAAAATGACCAGCATCAAGAAGGGCTGCGACCATTGATGTGGTTGTTGTTTTACCATGTGTACCACCCACCGCAATTGCACGCCGAAATCGCATGAGCTCCGCCAGCATTTCTGCACGTCTGACAAGCGGCAAATGTCTTTCCTTTGCTGCAATATACTCAGGATTTGTTTTTTTAACGGCAGTAGAAAAAACGACAACCTCTGCATTCCCTAAGTTTTCAGCACAATGACCTATATGAACGTTAATTCCTTTTTTCCGCAAACGTTCAACATTTGCACTTTCAACTTGATCTGACCCTTGAACTTTATAGCCAAGATTATAAAAAACCTCCGCAATTCCACTCATACCGATTCCCCCGATTCCGATAAAATGGATAACGCCTATATCAAGTGGCATTTTCATTAAAAAGCTCCTCTTTTATATCTGACAACAATCGCCCTGCAATTAAGGATTCAGCCATATCAGCAAGGCAACGGGTTGCATGGGGTTGCCCAACTTTTTTTGCAGCAAGCGCTTGTTTTTCTAATAAATGGGGCGCACAACAAGCGTGCATTAAAAGAGAAGAAAGCTTTTGTGCATTTAAATCTTTTTCTGATATAATTTGCGCTCCCCCCACACGAGCAAGCAGAGCTGCATTGGCAGCCTGATCATGATCTAAAGCATGGGGATAGGGAACAAGCAAAGCAGGTCTACCAATCACCGCTATCTCACAAACGGATGAAGCCCCAGCGCGCGACAAAATAAAATGAGAACGTGCCATACGTTCAGCCATATCATCAAAGAAAGGAGCAACCTCTGCTTGTACGCCCATATCATGATAGGTTTTGATCAATCCTCCAGCGTCACCCCGAACTTGCTGCACAATTCGTAAACGTTTACGGTTTTTATCATCGAGTAAAGCAATGGCTTCTGGAACAATATGTGAAAAAGCAGAAGCCCCTTGACTACCACCAAAAACCAAAAAATTAAATGGCTTTTCCCCCTCTGAAGAATGATAAGGAATTTTGGCCGCCTTCAACACAGCCTCACGGACAGGATTCCCCGTCAAAAGTATTTTATGAGCATAAGCGCCATTTGGCGACAACAAACCACCAGCGATTGCACGCACAAAAATTGCCAACATCCGATTGGCACGCCCCATAACAGCATTTTGTTCATGAATAAATGTCACACGCCTCGTTAAAGCCGCAATAAAAAGAGGAGGAAAGCTCGGATAACCCCCAAATCCTCCAACAAGAACAGGACGTAATTTATAAAACAACGCCAACGATTGCCCCATACCCCTTAGCAAAGACCAAAACGTCTTTATCAGAGCAAAAGGATGGCGTCGTGTAAATGTTGCCGATGAAACGATATGAATATGCTCTTCATCAAAGCACCGAACAAAAGGTCGTGCTCTTTCATCTGTTATTAAATGAACATCATATCCACGCTTCCTTAATTCAACAGAAAGGGCTTCAGCAGGAAAAAGATGTCCACCTGTACCACCAGCCACCAAAACAATAACTTTTTTATCATTCATAAGGAGTATCCAAGACAGAAGAGGAAGAAAAAGCTGAAAGGCGCGCTTCTGGCCAACGACGTGTTAAACTGAGCAAAATGCCCATTGAAAAGGCAATCGCCACCATAGATGAACCACCATAAGAAATAAAAGGCAATGTCATGCCTTTGGGGGGAATTAAGTGAAGATTAACGGCCATATTAATAGCGGATTGAAAGCCAATCATCATTGCTATGCCAGCAATACCAAGACGTATAAAGGAATCACGTGTATTCATGGCGATATACAATGAACGCATAACGATAAAGCCAAAAAGCATCATAATGAACAAACAAAGAATAATACCATATTCTTCAGCAGCAACGGAAAATACAAAATCTGTATGGCTATCAGGAATGATATGTTTTACTGTTCCCTCCCCAGGACCTTGCCCAAACCAACCACCATTCAAAATAGCCTCACGTCCTACATCCACTTGAAAGGTATCTCCTTCACCTGTCAAAAAACCATTGATACGCTCGCGCACATGATGCAGAAAAAGATAAGCTAAAATAATTCCTACAGCGCCTAAAATGAGAAAGAGAAAAATAATTGTAAGAGGCACACCAGCAATAAAAAACAGCCCCCCCCATGTTGTACTTATTAAAAGTGTTTGTCCAATATCAGGCTGCAAAACCAGAAGCACACAACAAATGGCATAAAGTACAATCGCTAACGTGTATCCCAGCATTCCCCTCCGCTGTATCTGTTCGGAAAAAAGCCAAGCGGACATAACCACAAAAGCTGGCTTCATAAACTCTGAAGCCTGTACAGAAAAACCAAAGAGCACAATCCATCGCCGTGCTCCCTTTAATTCTGGACCCCAAAATAAGGTTGCAACCATAAGAGCAAGCGTTACAATAAGCAAAAGAGCACATAAACGACGAATATTAGGAATTGAAAAAAAAGAAATGGTCACCATCGTAAAAAATGCTAAAATGCTGAAAATGATATGCCACCGAACAAAATAAAAACTATCAGCAATTCCGATTTTTTTTGCAATCGTGGGGCTGGCAGCAAAAGACAGCATAATGCCGATCCCCATTAAAATTAAACAAGCTGCAAAGATAGAGCGATCAATCGTCCACCACCAATTAGCAATTGGATCTCTATCTGCGCGCGTAACCATGATATCTGCCTTATCCGTTTTATAAATTGTTTCAAAGTGATATGGTTCCCCCGCCTGTTTAACAAACACTTTAAAAACTAAATTACATAAAAAAAGATTCTGGAGTCTTAACGCAAAAATATTTTTTTATAACTGATGCTTTTTATTGTAACTGCATCACAAAAGAGACAAATGCTTCGCCCCGTTCTTCATAATTTTTAAATTGGTCATAACTTGCACAAGCAGGAGACAAAAGAACCGTCACCTCTTTTGCCTTACAACCTATTGCATCAACAGCTGCTTCACACACCGCATTTTTCAAAGTTAAGCTCATAGAAAAGGGAAAAGCAGATCCAATAGTGCGAGCAAATTCTTCTGCCGCGCTCCCAATCAAATAGGCTTTACGAATTTTAGGAAAAAATTCTTTAAGAGACTCTATCCCTCCCTTTTTTGCCTGTCCCCCAACAATCCAAAAAATATCATTAAAGGTGGAAAGCGCAGGAGCTGTTGCATCTGCATTAGTCGCCTTGCTGTCATTGATAAACAAAACTGCCCCCATTTTACGCACTTGCTGCATACGATGATCCAACCCTTTATAACTTGCTAAATGCTTGTTCATAGAGGGATTGGTTATTTTTAAAGCCTGCAACGTTGCCAATGCCATAAGAGCGTTTTGCGCATTATGACTTCCGCGCAAAGCATCCATAGACGCGAGATCTGCAAGCATATGGCGCTGTCCTTGACGAACAGAAAAGAGTTTCGTTTCCTCTGCATAAAAACCATTTTCAACAGAATGATCTTTGGAAATTGCCTCAATTTGCTTCCCCTCATCAAGTAACTGTTGATATAAAACCCGACAAGCTGCATCATCAACGGAAATAAAAGCCTGTGAAGCCTGAGCAACCAGCTGCCTTTTGGTTTGCACATAACAAGCAAAACTTCCATGTCGATCAATATGATCAGGTGTGAGATTTAATAAAAGTCCAATGGTCGGCTGAAGAGAGGGAGTAAGATCAATTTGAAACGATGAACATTCAATCACATAGATACGTTTTTTAACAAAGGGCTTAAGCGTCAATATTGCCTTTCCAATATTTCCCCCCATCTGCACATCATAGCCCATTTTTTCCAACAAATGCGCAAGTAAAGATGTTGTGGTTGACTTCCCATTCGTCCCCGTAATTGCAATGAAAGGAACATCTTGGTCACACAAACCATAATGCTGTAAAAAATGATGGCGCGCACGAACAAACAACTCAATATCACCGATAATTTCTATATTTTTTTTTCGTGCTTTTTCAACAACCCAATGGGGTTGAGGATAATTTAAAGAAACTCCAGGAGCTACAATCAATGCAACAAATTCTGACCAGTCCTCATCGTGAAGGTCTCTTGTTGGAATATTTTGCCGAAAAGCTGCTTGCACACTCATAGGATTATCATCCCACGCCACCACTTCCGCACCGCCACTGATCAATGCTTGTGCCGCCGCCAATCCCGACGTCCCTAATCCAAACAGAGCAACTTTTTGACCTTTATAACACGCAACAGAAATCAAAATCTCACCGTAATTTAAGTGTTGAAAGACCAATAAGAGCAAGAACAATTGAAATAATCCAAAAGCGTATCACCACTTGGCTTTCAGTCCAGCCTTTTTTCTCAAAATGATGATGTATCGGTGCCATAAGAAACACGCGTTTTCTTGTTAATTTGAAATAACCAACCTGAATAACGACCGAAAAAGCTTCCACAACAAAAAGCCCACCAATAAGAGCCAAAACAATTTCGTGCTTCGTAGCGACCGCAACAGTCCCCAAGAGTCCTCCAAGAGCCAACGAACCAGTATCTCCCATAAAAATAGCAGCTGGTGGTGCATTAAACCACAAAAAGCCAAGCCCGGCCCCAACAACAGCTCCCAATAAAACAGCCAGTTCACCTGTTCCCGATACATAATGGATTTGGAGATAATCAGCAAAATTCATATTACCAGAAAGATAAGCGATCAGAGCAAAAGATAAGGCTGCAACCATCACAGGAACGATAGCAAGCCCATCAAGTCCATCCGTCAAATTAACCGCATTACCCGTCGCAACAATGACAAAAGCAGAAAAAGGAATAAAAAACCAGCCCAAATTGATCAAGTAATCTTTTAAAAAAGGCAAAGCTAATCCAGATGAGCCAATTTGCAGAATGGCAAAAGCCGCAATGGCCGCAACACAAAACTCCAAGCTTAACCGTGCTTTCCCAGAAAATCCTTTGTCTGTTTGTTTTGTGACCTTAAGATAATCGTCATAAAATCCAATTCCCCCAAAAGAAAGCATAACCAATAGCGATACCCAAAAGTAAATATTCGATAAATTACCCCATAAAAATGCCGATACCACAATGCCGGTTAAAATCATCAATCCACCCATTGTAGGTGTTCCAGCCTTTTTAAAATGTGTTTGAGGACCATCAGCACGAATCGGTTGCCCCTTACCCTGCCGCAATTTAAGAGAAGCAATGATGCTAGGTCCAAACAAAAAGACGATAAGCCCCGAAGTAAGCATAGCCGCTATCGTGCGAAAAGTAATATAACGAAATACATTCACACCTGGAAGCCAATCACTAAACGAAGAAAAAAATAGCATCATGGAATAAAAAAACCTCTTAAAACTATGAAGAAACCGCTTTATAGCGATCAAGCAATGCAGTCACAATATTTGATGAACAAAGGCTATTGGATGATTTAACCATAAGCAGATCCCCAGAAGAAATTTCTGCTAAAAGAAGCGATAAAATTTTCTCAATATTTTCAGCATAATGAACCTTAACACCAGCAGACAAATCACTGACTAAAGATTTCATCGCCTCACCAAATAGAAAAACCGGATTAGCACCAGAAAGACGTATTGGTTTTATTAAATCACGGTGAAGCTTTTCACTATACTCCCCTAACTCTAGCATATCTCCTAAAATAGCAATTCGCCGTCCCCCTTTCCCTACAGGTCCTGTAGCAAGAAGCTCAAGTGCAGCACGCATAGAAGCAGGATTTGCATTATAGCTTTCATCAATGAGATAAAATTCACCCCCATTTGATAAAGACAGTCGATAACGAACACCTCGCCCCTTTTGAGAAGAAAAATGGCGAAAAGAAAGAAAAACAGGCTCTAACTCAACCCCCATAGCATCACAAGCAGCAATAATCCCTAAACTATTTTGCACAATATGGCGCCCAGGAGCACCAATTTGGACCTCCCTATCCTGCCCCCCCATACGCACAATCATAGAAGAACTATCGGTTAGAAGACGTATATCATGCGCTTGATAATCAGCATCTTTAGTCTCACCAAAGCTTAAGATCTTTTTTACACCGCATTTCTTTGCTTTTTGAACGAGATAAGAAAAAAAATCACTATCCGCATTTAAAATGGCAATGCCTTCCTCATCCAATCCTTCAAAAATTTCAGCTTTTGCCTCTGCTATTTCTTCAAGATCTTTGAAAAAACCCATATGTCCTGCACAAATATGTGTAATGAGAACAATATGCGGACAAACCAGTTTGACCAGAGGGCGAATTTCATCTTTATGATTCATGCCAATTTCAAAAATACCATAATCACTCTCCATAGGCATCCGCGCTAAAGTGAGTGGAACCCCCCAACAATTGTTTAAAGAAGCGAGATTCGCATGAACATTCCCAGCCGTTGCAAGTGCTTGTTTCAAAGCTTCTTTTGTCGTTGTTTTTCCCACTGATCCTGTTACCGCGATAATCTTAGCTCTTGAACGTTTGCGTGCTGCTTGTGCAAGTTTTTCTAAAGCTTGCAAAACATCAGGAACAACGATGAGTGGAGCAGCTATCTTTTCCATATCTCTCAAACGGTGTTCCGCAACGATAAGAACGCCTGCACCTCGTGCATAAGCTTGCGCAGCAAAATCATGACCATCAAGATGATTCCCCTTAATGCAGAAAAAAACATCACCTTCCGCAAGAGTACGACTATCAATGGAAACCCCAGAAAAAGTTTCTGGCAGACTTCCCATTACAACACCATTAACTGCAGCAACAAGTTCTTGCTTATTCCATAAAGCTGTCATCTCTTTCGGTCCTCTAGAGCTTCTATCGCTTTCAGACGATCTGAAAAAGGATAAGTTGTCTGCCCTATAATTTGGCCATCCTCATGACCTTTCCCAGCAATGATAAGTGTATCACCAGCTTTCAAAAGTTCCACCGCATAAGAAATAGCCTCACCGCGATCTGCTATCTCTATTGCTGTTGGCACAGCCTGTAAAATATCCTTGCGTATTTTTTCTGGCATTTCTGTGCGAGGATTATCATCCGTTACAATAACAATATCCGCTTTATCCGCTGCAATTTTGCCCATCAAAGGTCTTTTTCCTTGATCACGATCTCCTCCACAACCAAAAACAACAACCAAACGCCCTTGCGTAAAAGGACGAACAGAAAGCAAAACCTGCTCCAAAGCTTCTGGTTTATGGGCATAATCAATATAAACAGGCGCATTATTTTCTGTCTTTCCCACAAACTCTAACCGCCCAGGTGCCCCCTGCAAAGTTTCAAGGGCAGAAAAAACCTTACGAGGTGAAGCACCCGTTGCAATTGCTAACCCCGCTGCCATCAGCGCATTGGCTACCTGAAAATCTCCAGCTAAAGGCAAATCAAATGTATAGATATTGTTTTCCACACGACATTCAATACACTGTTTTAAGCGTTGATGTTCAACACGATTAATCGTGATAAATTGCCCCTTACGACCAATTGTCAAGACACGGCGGCACGCTTGTGTAACAACATCAATAACCTTTTGTGAATAGACATCATCAGCAAAAATCAAAGCAGGAGCAGATTCAGGCAAAAGTGTATCAAACAACCTCATTTTAGCCCGCAAATAATCCTCCACACACCTGTGATAGTCCATGTGATCTCGCCCTAAATTGGTAAAGGCACCAGCCGTTAAACGGACTCCATCAAGACGTCTTTGATCAAGCCCATGCGAAGAAGCTTCAAGAGCTGCATGAGTCACACCTTCATGAGAAATTTCAGAAAGTAACCGTTGCAAAACGACCGGATCAGGTGTTGTGAGAGAACCATAAACATTCCGTTTAGGAGAAACAACACCAACTGTTCCTATACTCGCAGCACAAAATCCAACATGAGTCCAAATTTGCCGAAGAAAAGAGACAACAGATGTTTTACCACTTGTACCAGTTACAGCAACGACCGTTTCAGGCTGAGAACCGTAAAAACGTGCAGCTGCCAACGCTAAACTATGACGAACATTAGAAACACGTAAAATGGGAACAGATAAATCCTCAAGAACAGCATGACAATCTGTAACGATTGCTCGTGCGCCACGCTTTATCGCATCATTTATATAGTGTCTTCCATCACTTTTTTTTCCTTGAACAGCGACAAAAACATAGCCTGGCAAAACTTGTCGAGAATCGGCACTAATTCCTGTTATTTTCATTGCGGAAAGATTCTGATCTTCAAGACATTCTGTAAAAACTGTTCCAAACAACATAACGATGCACCTTTATATTCATTTTACCGTTGTTTAACGAAACTTGAATGGCTCTTTTTACTTAAAAGAGGCTCATATTCTTTTTTAAAATCTGGTTTTACACCAAGAAGACTAGCCGTGCGACGAACAATATTAGCAAGCATTGGTCCAGCATTCATTGCCGCTGTTGCTGAACGTGTTCCCTCCTCTGGCTTTGGTTCATCGATAATTGTTAAAATAACATAGGCAGGATCATCAATAGGAAAAGCAGCTAGAAAACTATTGAAATTTTTTGTTTTAGAATATTTTCCATTTTCAACTTTCTCAGCAGTTCCTGTTTTACCACCTACACGATAGCCTTCTACTTTTGCATTACGTCCAGAACCAATATCACTATTTAATTGATAAAGGTAACGCATATTTTGGCTTGTTTTAGCTTGCAAAACCCGTTTTGCATGGTGCAAAGTTTGTTCTTTTGTACGTTTTAAAAATGTCGGTGGAATTAACCAACCACCATTCATTAAAGCCGCCGCCGCAACGGCTGTTTGCAAAGGTGTTGTTGCCATACCATGCCCAAAAGAAATTGTCATAGAATGGATCTCCTTCCAATGATGTGGCACAATAGGATGAGCAACTTCAGGCAACTCTGTTACGAGTCGATCCAGTAACCCAAGTTTTTGCAAAAAATCACGATGTTTATCAATCCCTATCGCCAATGCCTCTTTAGCAGAACCAATATTGGAAGAATAAACAAAAACCTCCCATAACGTTAAGGGACGATTTTTTCCGTGAAAATCATGAATCATATATCCACTACTTGCCTTTATTGGCTTTGAAGCATCAATAATACTGTTTAAATGAAAAATATTGGAATCAAGTGCCATGGCGGTCGTAAAACTTTTAATAATCGATCCCATTTCAAATGTTCCGGCCGTCATCCGATTGAGACGATCACTTTTTAAAGCTTCAATAGGGTTTCCAGGATCAAAATCTGGTAGTGATGCCAAAGCCAAAACTTCTCCCGTATGTATATTTAAAATAACAGCTCCTGCAGCAATTGCCTTATAACGCTTCATAGCCTCAATAAGTTCATCATGGACAATTGCCTGAAGTCGCACATCAATCGAAAGCTGAACTTGTTTTAATGATTCTTCCATGGCAAGACCAGCAGCACGCAGAGCACTCAAACCCGCATCATCAATATATTTTTCCATACCTGCAATGCCTTGATTATCAACATTCACCATGCCGAGAATATGGGAAGTTACAGGTCCATCGGGATAAAAACGACGAATTTCAGTCCGAAAACCAATTCCTGGAATACCAAGGGCCATAATTTGTGTCTTCTGCATTGGTGTTAACCCACGCTGTATCCAAGAAAAACCAGATTTTCTTTTTAAGCGCTTATAGGTTTCCTGCCAATTAAGATCAGGCAAAACTGTTGAGAGCAATTCAATTGTTTCATCCACATCAATAATACGTCGTGGCTCAGCAAAAAGTGAATAAGTTTTAATATCTGTTGCCAATAAACGACCATTACGATCAACAATATCAGGCCGTGCCATCAATTGAAGAACTCCTGGCCCCTTTGCTTCTTCAATCTGTCCACCTTCCAACCCATAAGAAATAAGGCAAGCCACCATGATGCCATATAAAATTAAAAAGCAGAACAACGAAAAAAGCAAACGTGGACGACTGGAATAGGAACGACGAACAGAAACATTATGATTATTCAACGAATTCTTAAAGTGCTTTTTCTTCTGTAAGAATAAAAAAGTCGACTTCATCACTGCACGCCTTTTTGGACAACACCATTCATCTGAAAATCTCGCCGATTTGCCAAAATATCTTGATTATCTTCCAAAATATTTTGTTTAATCAATTCTTCAATTGGATCATGTACCCGTACCGGAATGTCCTTCAATTCTACGATTTGACGCGGCTGTATAACTTCTAATCCAAGTTCTTTTTGATAACGTTTCGCAAGTTTTTGCATGCGCGAAGGCTTGATCATCACAGCCCACTCAGCATGAAGCAAACTCACCGTATTTTTTGCTGCAGCAATTTCATGCTCAAGATGACGAATTTCGTTCATTCGTTTTTGAACATCATATTTTACCTTATAAGTAAGACCTGCCATACAAATCATAATCATCACTAAAATCATATCAAATGTACGAAAAACTGTCATTTCTTGCTGCCTTCAAAACTGACAATCTCTGCTAAACCAAATAATTTCATATCTTCTGCAAGAGCCTCTGCCTCAGTCCGTACACCAATACGCAACCGCGCAGAACGTGAACGAGGGTTTTTTTGTAACTCCTCTTTGGTTGCCGTTATCCCACCTTTAAACAACGGAAAAAATGTTGCTGGAGCAGCCTTTATTTCAGGCAAATAGCGTGATCTCCCACATTCTCCACCACGAGCCGAAAAAAATCTTTTGACCATACGATCTTCAAGAGAATGAAAACTGACAACCCCCAAACGGCCTCCAGCTTTTAAAACGCGTTCAGCAGCAAATAAACCACGCGCCAATTCACCAATTTCATCATTAACATAGATACGAAGAGCCTGAAATACACGTGTTGCAGGATGAATACGCTCTCCCGGCTTACGCCCTACCAACGCTTCGATAGCATACGCCAAATCACCCGTACGTAAAAAAGGCTGAACAACACGACGCTTTTCAATCATCCGTGCAATTCGTCCCGCATAACGCTCTTCTCCTAATATCTTAAAAATACGCGCTAAATCCCTTGCCTTTAAATGATTGACAACATCACTGGCTGTAAAACCAATCTGAGCCATTCGCATATCTAAGGGACCATCTTTTTGAAAAGAAAAGCCTCTTTCTGCTTCATCAAGCTGCATTGAAGAGACACCAATATCCAAAATAACCGCATCCACCTTCTCTTCAACGACACGATCGAGCTGTGAAAATGTCATGTGTACCAAACGAAGGCGTGGAAAAAATTCATCAACAAGCGATTGTCCCGCACTAATAGCATAAGGATCACGATCAAGAGCAATCACCTGTGCCCCTGCCTTTAATAAAGCGCGCGTATAACCACCAGCACCAAAGGTGCCATCAATCACTTTTGCTCCAACCAATGGCATAAGCCCAGCCAAAACTGGCTGCAACAACACTGGAATATGGCGTTCAGCTCTTTGATCCTGCTTTATCAAAATAATCCGTCTTGAAGTTATGCTGTTTCAAATCAACAGCTCTCTCATGGTAATTAATATCAGAATAACTCAACCTTCAACTTTCACATCAATCACAATGAACAAAAAGCTAAAGTTATCCCGATACGCATCCTAACGCATTATGCTTAAAGAAATGTTATAATTTTTTTTTAATATTCTTTGTTCAAAGATACATTTCAAACACACCGACTCCATGAAAGCACATATGGAATCGATCTTATAAAATACCGCGTATAATCATGAAATATCAGTCGGCCTATAAGCCGGGTTCTGTATAGTAAAGCTTACACTTTACATGGCAACCATTCATCTGGGACGGATGTTACCATCCGCCTCGTGCAACCTACCCGAATGACTCGCCCGGAAATCGGCTGCAAATTAATTGCACGTCATTTCTATTTGGTCTTGCTCCCGGTGGGGTTTACCTTGCCACATTCATTACTGAATGCGCGGTGGGCTCTTACTCCACCCTTTCACCCTTACCTATAAAAATAGGCGGTTTACTTTCTGTGGCACTTTCCCTAGGGTCACCCCTGCCGGGTGTTACCCGGCACCGTTTTTCCATGGAGCCCGGACTTTCCTCACCTGCCGCATTTCAGCATTGGACAAGCGCGGCTGCCCAGCCGACTGACATCCTAGGTTTATAAAACATTTTTTGCTCAGTGGAAATAGCATCTTAAAATATTTTATGACAAACCTCTCTCAACAGATGTTTTTATTTTAATGAAGCCAGATAAGTTTTTACTTTTGTGCAATATTTCGCTGAAATGGAATTCATTTTTTTTGCCGCATGGCCTGCGTTATATTTCAGGATTGTACCACACGTACTTCCACCACTGAGTTTATATGCCCGTGCCAAATAACGCATACCATATTCAAGATTGGTCGCAGGATCGTACAAATCTTGTACAGAACCACTAAAGCCCAACCCTCGTGCAGTAGAGGGTTTAATTTGCATCAAACCTATTTCGCCAGCAGCCCCCTTTATACGTGCCTTATAATTACTTTCAACTTTTACAACAGCATGTGCTAAATTAACGGGAACATTATATTTATTTGCAAGTTTCTGAATAAGAAACTCATAAGGACGAGCAGAAATCTGAGAAGCAACACTCCCTAAACCTTCTCTTGTTTCTGCAACATTTAAAACACTATGAGCCAAACTTATATCAAACACAAAAAATACAGCATACGCTGTATTTAACAAGATTTTCAAAAATTGCATTTTCTTTCTCTCACTCAAAAATTCTCAAATTCTAACCGCAAATAATTTTCAAATGTATTGTACAAAAAAAGAAAGCAAAAAAACGGCTTTAAAAGGGAAATATTAAGACAATTTCAAGATAAAATTCTTTATAAAAAGAAAAACTCTTTATACATAAATTATAGATTTCTCTATATCATCAAATAAAAAACTAAAAGACTATAACTAAACTTATATCATATTAACTAAAATGATATATTTTATCAAGTTCTGCTATATCTATTGTATCAATCAATTTTTATATTATAAAATAGCACTTTAAAGAGATATGACATTTTTTACATACGATGATTAAATTTTTTATTGAGATCAATTCCACAAAGCAATAGAGACGAAACCATCTTTACCAAAGATTCTCGATATCGCAAAAGTTGCACAAAAACAAAACCCATTATTGATGCTTCTTGCTAGCCAATAAACACGCGCTGCACTCTTTGTGGCCCAATAAACCACTAACTAAAATCAATCTCCATCATTGTGCATAAGAAGTTCACAGATATACCAAAACCATCATACTCTTTACCAATTCAAAATATTGCGCAAATTCTTTGAGAATTTTTTATCTTCTCATATTAAATAAAAAATAATTGGTATATAAAATGCGGTTAACGTGTTTTATTACAGTAATCTCTACCTTTGCTTTTCTACAAATGAGCGCCCTCAGATTATCCTCACTCTTTATGCAAAATACTGTATTGATTTAAACTGTTTTTTATTGTCTTTGTCATTGTAGTAATGGCTAATACAGTTAGCCTAACCAATGCCCTTGATGGACTTGCTACTGCTCCTGTAATAATTGCAACATTATCTTATATTCTGATTTCTTACCTTTGTGGGAAGATAAATTTTGCTGATTATCTTACAAATTTATCATCTTCCTACACGCTTTTCAAAATCTCACGAACAGCTCTCTCCCCCTTAAAATCAAACCCAAAAGCGTAATTAAAAAAATAGCTAAAAATAAGCATTAGCAATAGAAGGACGAGAAATCGCTTTTGAGAGAGCCATAGCAACAGTTTCATCAAATTTGTGAGCCTTTTCACGACTCTGACCACTTTTAGAAGCAAATGAAACCGCCTCGCGACGCACTTGCTCAATAAACAGCTCTTGCTGCTGAGGACTCATTTTAGAAATAATGCACGATAATATCTGGAAAAGCCATTGCCCATCTCTCTAGCAACGCCACCTCTGTTACCTCAACTTGCTGAAAAGAAGAAGTGTAACCGGATAAAAACTGATAAACAGCAACACTGCGAGAAGCAAAAATGCTAACGCCCAAAATAAGAAATATAAACAAAATAAAAGCAATACGACCGGATAAAAATCCCATCATCTCTTACTTAAAGATTACAGAATACAAATATAGATTTATTCTATAGCAGCATTCAACGATACCTTAATAAAGAAAAATTCTAATCACTGAAAATAAACACGATAACAGCAACTGCCCAATAACTGCTCCCCGCTACACACTGAGAACACTATAGATTAAGCAATAGAAGATCTTACATCATTCCCCCTGATAACATCTTAAACTCTAAAAGCAATTACCCAAAACCTGACTGAGGAAAAATCCTCAGCCAGGCCAGACAATCTAGGGGATCCACGCGGGGGGGGGGGGAGGAGGTTCCCCGATCGTCCTCTCGCATCAACTACTAGCCGATGCAATGTTTCTGCTATGGAATAAAATTCTTTAAACAACAAGAAATTCTTATCATCTTCTACGTAAAAAAACATAAAAGAATTATAAATTGTTTAAAAATGACGATATTTAGGCAAAAAAAGTTCAAAGTGACCCAATTTGGAGCAATTTTATTCCAAGAAACATTAATCAAAATCTAGAACCGTTGCAATTTTTATAATATTTTTTTCACAACTCTGATGATCATAATTAAAAAACAAATAATTTGTATATATTCAGCCTATAAAAAACAATGTACATAAAAGAAGAATCAGCAGAATCATTTACCCAACAACAATCACCACAAAAAGAAAAACGTAGATTTTTAAACCTTATACAATAACAACAAAAAATAAAAGGCATCATCTCGAGATGAAGATATAAATTGTTTAAATAAAACAACAGATTAGCTAAAATAAACCTTTTATTTTCATAAAATTTCTGCAAATAATCCTTTAAAATATTGTCAAACCATTTACATAACAACATCAATGAAGAATTAAAACAGCTTAATCTTACGAAAAAATAAGAACTCTAAAGGTATTCGTTTCGAATCATACCCCATAATCATTCCAAATAATGACAAATTATTTTACAATAGCCAACAAACTCCAACGCATTTTAATATAACGAACAAAGATCCGTGCAGACATTTTCTCTTAATCTCTATCACTTAAATTAACCCGTAAAAGAATAAACACAGCAGTTTTCATGCTCAAGAATTGTTACACTCTGCTCTTTTAACATAAATAATCCATTGATTTGCAATCATAACGCATTATTTTACAACTTACTTGAGAAATCTGAACAGGGTAAAATTCTCTTATTTTAAATATTCTTGTATTTGAGCCTTTCACTGAAGTTTTAAAAGATAAATTATCATTTAAAATCAATTTATTATATAATAAGATGAAGATGATATCAAGACACCTTAAATGGCTATCCTCATAGCCTTAACTCTCAAAGAGGTACTTTTATTACATAGCCTACCCCCCTATAGAACACCAATACTCTCACGTAAAAACATACTATAAATGCAAAAATAATCACTCTCCAATGATTAAAGAAAGTTTTATCTCTGCGCTATCTTTTGAGAAAAATCAGAGAATAAAGTACGTTAACAAACATGATTTATGCAAACTCTACTTGTTTATCTTTAAGATCATCAACCAATAAACGCGGATCACGAGCAAGCCAAAGTGTAACCATGACCTCCTTACCGTTTTCATTTTGTATAGGAGTAAGAAAAGCCGTTTTCTCTAGCATAAGTCCCGCTTTTTTAAGCCATTGTTCTATTTGTAAAGCCGAAAATCCAAGATGCATATGCGCTTGATCAGAATATGAAGACCCAACTTTATGATAACCAAAATCCACAATCAATAAACGCCCATGAGGACGCAAAACACCTGATATCTCATGAAGAAACATTTCAGGATTTTCAAGAAAATATAAAACCCAATGAAGAATGACTAAATCAAAAGTTGTATCTCCAACAGACAAGTGCAAAACATTACTATCAAGTACAACTTCAACCGCATGCGTATAAAGATCAGAAAACAATTTTAAGACTGAATTTCCACCCATTCCAATATTCAGCATCGTCTCAAAGGGTGTATCGCCAACAGTTTCAAGTAAAGCATTTTCCACAACATGATCTGCTATATAGGATGATCGTAAAACATTCCATTGCGACGCATTTTGTAAAAAATGCTTCTTCCTCGTTTTTTGACGCTGCTTTTTAACATCCTTCAAACGTTCTAAATCATGCGCTAACAACACATCATTCTTTGGCAAAGCCGAAAGAACACCCATCACAATGTCTTTACCCCAAAAATCATGACAAAGCTTAAAATAAAGGCTATCCCCCTTCTGATAACGCTCAATCAATCGTGCTTCGTACAATAAACGTAAATATCGTGATATACACGCTTGCGACTGATCAAGAATAAAAATAAAATCAGGAATTGTTAAATCTTCATGATGTAAGAGCCTAAGAACACGTAAATGGCTTACTTCTGCGACCGCTTTCAGCAGCACAATCATTGCATCTAAACTTGCACTTTTTTTCATAATTATCCCCTAAACATTCCTATAAACATTTGTTTATAGGAAAAAAAGTCAAGCATAAGGCGCATATTCTCATCTATTTTGTTCTCTCTATTTTACCATACTATGAAAAAAATAGGCTAATGTAAAAAACGAACAGATCTTATCTCCCTGCTTCTCGTTATGATGATAATACATTGATTTATAATAATAATTCATTTTTAACTTGAATAAAAAACCGGAATACCGTAGATTTTTCTCATTTCAAATCTATTCATGATAAATCAATCCAAATCATTCTCTTACAGCTCATAAACGGAGGGGACAGATGGATAAAAATACCTTTTATGCCCACCTCAAAACAAGAACTGCATACTATTGAGAAAAAATAACATGATAATGCCAGCTTGCATTTTTATTAAGTAAAGATGATAATGCTCAATGACCAAGGCATTTGTAGAAGTAATACTATACGCTCCATCCCCTCCTTTTCATTGCAGTTTTACAAAAAATAACCGGTTATATATCATGAGTAAAATAACCCTATTTAGGTCATAATTTCATAAAGTGTCTCTTACTCTTTTCAATGAATAAAAACTCCCACAGAGTACACACATACTTTATTTATGAAATAACAAACGCAATAAAATACACTATTATTCCAACAAAATTGAAATAAGAAAAAAATTCTAGCGTGTAAGAGGTTTATAATTTGCATGCTTAGGATTAAGAGATTCCGCCCCAAGACGACGAACTTTATCAGCCTCATATTCAGCAAAATTACCTTCAAACCATTCTACATGACCATCACCTTCAAAGGCTAAAATATGTGTTGCCAATCGATCAAGAAACATACGATCATGCGATATGATAACTGCACAACCCGCGAAATTTTCCAATGCATCTTCCAATGCACCCAATGTTTCAGTGTCAAGATCATTTGTCGGTTCATCAAGAAGAAGCACATTCCCCCCCTCTTTTAGAAGTTTCGCCAAATGTACACGATTGCGCTGCCCTCCTGATAAATTTGCCACCTTCTGCTGCTGATCTGCTCCTTTGAAATTAAAAGCCCCACAATAAGCGCGACTATTCATCTCATATTTTCCTAACTTAATAATGTCATTTCCAGCAGAAATTTCCTCCCAAACAGTTTTATGACCGTCCAAGGAATCACGACTCTGATCCACATAACTCATATGGACTGTTTCACCGATACGTATTTGACCTGAATCAGGCTGTTCCTGTCCCGTCAACATTTTAAACAAGGTAGACTTTCCCATACCATTGGCCCCAATAACGCCGACAATGCCTCCAGCAGGAAGTTTAAAAGAAAGAGAATCAATTAATACACGTTCACCATAAGCTTTAGAGAGATTATCAACTTCAATAACAACCTGTCCTAATCTTTCTCCAATAGGAATAATGATTTGCGCCTCTCCAGGACGGCGCTCACGTGCCGCCTGAACCAACTCATCATAAGCTTTAATCCGAGCTTTTGACTTTGCTTGTCGCCCTTTTGGACTAGAAGCGATCCATTCTTGTTCACGGGATAACGCACGTTGACGCGCCGCCTCTTCACGACCTTCTTGAGCCAAACGCTTGGCTTTAGCCCCCAAATAAGCAGAATAGTTCCCTTCATAAGGGATACCTCTACCGCGATCTAACTCTAAAATCCAACCCGTGACATTGTCGAGAAAATAACGATCATGGGTTATCAAAAGTACGGCCCCTGGATATTCACGTAGATGCCTTTCAAGCCAAGCCGTCGTCTCAGCATCTAAATGGTTTGTCGGTTCATCCAAAAGTAATAAATCAGGTTTTGACAAAAGCAATTTACAAAGTGCAACACGCCGCTTCTCCCCCCCCGAAAGTTTTGTTACATCCCCATCGGCTGGCGGACAACCAAGAGCAGCCATAGCCATTTCCACTTGACTTTCTAAATCCCAAAGATTCTGACTGTCAATAATGTCCTGAAGCTGTGCACTTTCATCAGCTGTTTCCTCGCTATAATTCATCATCAATTCGTTATAACGTTCAAGAATTGCCTGCTTATCTGCAACACCCTCCATCACATTGCCACGCACATCTTTGCTTGTATCAAGCAAAGGCTCTTGTGGTAGGTAGCCACAGCGAGCTCCTTCAGAAAGCCATGCTTCTCCCGTATATTCCTTATCTAGCCCAGCCATAATACGTAAAATAGTTGACTTCCCTGCACCATTTGGCCCTAAAATACCGATCTTCGCATCTGGATAAAAAGACAAATGAATATTTTCTAAAATTTTTTTATTGCCGTAGGATTTGTTAAGCCCAGCCATATGATAGATAAATTGACGTGCCATAAATTTCTCTTTGATAGTGCGATATTAAAGATTAGGGTTTTGAAAAAACTGCTTTCGCTTTTTGAAACTGTACAGTAAATAGTGCTGACATCGTATCAAAAGCTTTTCGCTTTATATTGGTACATTTTTTCTAATCTCACAAGCCCCAGTATGGTTCTGAATGCAAAAAAACATCGCCTCAAAAAGCAAAAAGCAAATCTTTTTAGCTGTACCTGAAACAGGTTATCAAACACTACCCCTCTTTTCCATACCAGATATAACATTGTATTTTTATCGTATTAAACCAACTTATCAATGTGATAGGATACCAGAAAGAAAAGCAATTCTCTATGCACCTTCTTTTTTTGCCTTATGGGCTTTATATTACACAGTAAAAAATCCTTCCCTTTTTTCATCAATTTTTTGTTACGGGAAACAATGGACTTCACCACTTGCCTTGATGTGGCTTAAATTACGTTTAAAAAACGACCGCCGCCTTATGGGATCTGACGTCCCAAGCCCAATGATCATGAAAGCTTTACATCAACACGTAGCAACAAATGACTACAGTGCACTTCCCATTGGTACGTGGTTACAATTCGTAAAAAACTATAAAACAAATTGTAAAAACTTATCCATTCCTCTTTTTTGGCTTGATAACTATAAAAATAATATCAATATCCAGCAACTCATTTCAAAACTTCAAGACGAAATATAGCTTTTTTAAAATATGATAAAAGCGCATCCCCTATAGGAATACATTTATGGAAAAAAAAGCCTTAATCGTCATTGACGTTCAAAATGACTTTTTACCTGGTGGAGCACTCGCAGTACCACAAGGTGATGCGATTTTACCCACCATCAATAATCTTATAAATCATTTTGACCACGTTATCTTAACTCAAGACTGGCACCCCCAAAACCATTGCAGCTTTGCTTCTACGTACCCTGAAAAAAAGCCCTATGATACAGTCACTCTTGACTATGGTCCCCAAATACTTTGGCCTGATCATTGCATACGAGGAACACAAGGAGCAGAATTTCATACATCTCTTAGAGTAGAAAAGGCACAACTTATCCTTAGAAAAGGCTATAATCAAAAAATGGATAGCTATTCTGCTTTTCTTGAAAATGATCAAAAAACGCCAACAGGTTTACACGTTTATCTCAAAGAACATGGTTTTACCAAGCTCATTATGTGTGGCTTAGCAACTGATTTTTGTGTAGGATTTTCTGCTCTTCACGCCATACAATACGGTTTTAAAGTCAGTGTTTCATTAAATGCCTGTGCTGGTATTGATGTAAACGGATCACTGAACACTATGCTTAAAACTATGAACAAAGCTGGTATAGAACTGTTAATGCTCTCCTGAAATATCTTCTCGAATCCACCATTATAACATTCTGATTTATAAAGAATAATTTTACATTTAAGCGAGAGATCAAGATATCGTAAAATTCTCTCATTTCACACCTATTTCACAACCATTCTCTTACACTCACCAATAGGATCAATGTATGAATAAAAATCATTCAAAAAAACAACAAAATACCTCTTATGAACTGTTAAATGCAAGAGTTGTCATAATACTGAAAGCCGATAATAAAGTATAGCGCCCACTTACACTTTATATTTAAATCAAAAATCATCTAAGAGATTATGCATTATTCCCTTCATAGGTAGAATCATGTAACGGCCTCAATTTTAAAACAAGAACACAGATAAGCAATAAAATGGCATTTTTTGCATGCAAGATCTTTCTCTATTCAAAAATACGAAATTTCCATTACTTAGACACAACATGTTTATCCAGTTGACAACGCTTAAAACGAATCGAAGAATACAATGCCATTCCAATAATACAGACTCCCACCAGTCCTGTTAAAACTTCAGGAACCGATATAATCGTTTGCAAATACATAATCACTGCAAGAACTAGAATTGCATAAAAAGCACCATGCTCTAAATAACGATAATGCAATAATGTTCCTGATTCAACCAACATAATCGTCATAGAACGAACGTAAAATGCACCGATACCAAGACCTATCGCAATAATAAAAAGGTTGTGTGAAAAGGCAAAAGCACCAACCACGCCATCGAAAGAAAAACTAGCATCAAGAACTTCTAAATAAAGAAACGCCCCTACTCCCCCATGAGCTACTGTTGTTAAAGTCTTTTGAGGAGTATCCAAGAGATGACCGACAACTTCAACACCGATAAAGGTCAAAAGTCCATAAAGAGCTGCCAATAAAAAAGTTATTTTATTTTCTACGTCAATCTGACCTGAAACAAATAAGATCAAAATCAAAACAATGGCAATATCAATTCCAACAAGCGCCCCCAATTTTTGAGCAGGTCTCTCTATAACATTAAGCCAATGCACTTCTTTTTCAGAATCAAAAAAATATTTTAAGCCAACCATCATAAGGAAAGTTCCTCCAAAAGCAGCAATCCCCATATGCGCATCGGTTAAAACTTCAGCATATCGATGTGGTTCCCATATCGCTAATTTGACTGCCGCAATTGGATTAATCCCAACAGCAACGACAACCACCAATAATGGAAAAACAATTCGCATCCCAAATACAGCTATCAAAATACCCCATATAAGAAAACGACGACGCCACAATGAACTCATTCTACTAAGAACACGAGCATTGATAATAGAATTATCAAAAGATAAAGAAATTTCCAAAATTCCTAAAACAAAGCAAATAAAAAAATATTTAAGAAAACCAGTAATGCTTCCCGTTTCAAACCAACCAATACCCCCTCCTAAAAAGACACCAATAATCGTGAAAAAAAAAGCAAACCCAAAATAGCGTAATAGGGTCATGATCATTCCTCAAAGTTTATTTTCTACTTCATCTAAAGCACACCAAAAATCCAAAGTTTGCATCTCTTTAAAGTTGCATCTATTAATGCAGAGGTGTATAGAGTATATATGGTAAAGTTACATGAAAATTCTCTCAAGAAAAGCAAGAGACAAATGTAGCAAACAAGGAATTTTGTTTTGAAATGAATATTAATTGTCAATACAATAAGTGAAAGATTGCTTTCTATCCACGAAAATAAAAAAATAACAAGAAATTAAAGCTATAAATATTGACATTATATCATAGATTATTAATACATAGTGTGCTTTTATTATTTGATGATTTATACCATGATGATTTACCGAGGGAGATAATTCGTGGCACGTCCTGAAACTGAATCAAAAACTATATTTGGAAAACGTTTACGTTATGTACGTCTTGCTTTAGGCGATCCATCACGTGAAACCTTAGCTAAAAGTTTTAGCATGACAAAAAATTCCATTGCTTTTTATGAGCGTGGAGAGAGAGAACCCAATCTTAGTGTCTTACAAACATACCGCACGTTATATGGTGTCAATATTAATTGGCTTTTAACTGGACAAGGGAAAATGTTTGACACCGAATATACCAAAGGTGATTTTGACTGGAATTATTTTATTAAAAAAATTGAAGGTCTTGAAGAAACACTTGCCAACAGTGATCGTAATGAAAAACTAAATCAAGAAAAAATCGATAGCTCTTATGAAAAATTGCAGCAATATTTATCAAGGCAAGGTTCATCAAACGGTCTTAACTCTAAAACTGCAACCTCTTTGATCAATATGAAAGCTAAAATGGCCAATTCTTATACCCTTAGCTTATTTATTGATTTACTCATTCGAAGCGTATCTCAAAAAGAGGTTATAGCAAACCAATAAATGTCTATTTCAAAAGAGAAAACAAGGAATGATTAGGCTCTACCAGTATGGAGTAAAGTGTCTTTTCACTTCGTCCATGCTGGTAGAGTTTTGTATGCTCTATAAAATTTGTTTTTGGAATGATAAGAAAAATATTTGTAATATAAATGAAAATACAGTGTCATTAAATTAAAAAAATAATTTTATAGCATAAGATTCTCATTCATATTTTATTGACAAAAAATTTTTTCTTGTTAAAAGAAAATAGCTCTCATAGGAATTATTTTTTAAGTCAGAAAATTTAAGGGGAATATATTGACGACTTCTTGTAAAGACATACATTAATGTTTACAAACGAATTAGTTAAGTATTTATCCTGAGAATTATCAGCTAGTTTATGAGGTGGGAAGCATGTATTTTGAAGTGTTTCAAGGAGTTCACAATCAGTGGTACTGGCGTTTAATGTCAGGAGATGCACAAAAAATCGCTTTCTCTAGTAAAGGTTATCCAACAAAACAAGATATCCTGATCAATATTGAACAAATAAAAGAAATTACACATAAGGCTCTTATCAGAGAACTACAGTTCTAACATTCTTTACCATTAAGATAAGCATTTATTTTTTATAATGAAATTTTGAGTTCCTTTTGTGATGAATAGAAAGTGACTTATTTTCTGTCAAGGGAAGAGAATTTTTGTGTTATTTCTAACACTCACAAATAATAGTTAAATTTTCACAGGTTGTATGTTTGTTTTCAAATATAATGAGGTTTCTTTAGCATCTATCAAGCAGAAAATCTCTCAGGTTTTTATTTTTCATACCCCCCCATAAAGAGAAGATAAATTATATATTATGAGTATGGTTGCTCTCCCAGATAATCAATATCTTTTATGTTCATCTTCCTATTCTGTATCCGTTAATCATAACGGCCTTATTCACTTCGTCTTGATAAAAAGCAAATATCTCTTTCTTTCTATTATCATACAATTTTTATGCCTATTGGTTGAAACTATCGTAGCATTTACACCTTACATCTAAAAGGAACACGCAAAACTGTTTCCAGCAATAATATAAAATTGCTAGATTTTATATACGAGCTTTTTAATAACCTAGCATATCTATAAACTGATGCATCATTAAATTTTCATTTTATGATCAATGACACTCTGTCTTATAAATTTAAATCTTTTCATAAATCAGAGTAAACTTGAATATTTTGGGCAACACAATCTCCCCACCAACACCGTAATTGGCTTCATTAAAGTTTATATTTCTCGTTATTTCTAATCTTTCTAACAAATTTTCAAACCCTTTAATGTATAAATCCAATAAAAAATATGAATACAATCACTCTTTATCATCTTCAGGTTTAAGCACTTTTTGATATTTCTTTTCATGTTCTTCATACTGCTTAATTTGTTTTTTCAGTTTTTCAATTATTCGATCGCGTCTTTTAATCACCATACTTTGCTCTCTAATAGCTCTATCTCGTTCTTCAGTCATTTTCATAGAATCCCTTAAAAACTCATGCTTTATCCTTCTGGATTCCTCTTTTAGAGCTTTAACTTGACTGCGATAATATAAAACAAACCAAAATATAACCCCGCTGAACAACAAAACAACAACCATTGCTCCCAATAAAATTTCGTTTACACTCATTTAACTCTCCTGTAAATACCACTCAAGTACTCATCTTGACCAATTTTTTTATTTCATCCTCCGTTAAAAAAAGAATGCAATAAATTGCATATTCCAAGTGTGAACAATCACTCTCAGTATTCTTATCTTCTCCATTTAAACCTTGATAAACGACGCAAAAAAGCATTCTGAAAGCGGCTAAATCCACACGTCACAGCCATTATTTGCGACATATTTATTGACACAAAATATATAAAATAAGGAATTTCAAACAAAACGAACGATGCAATAAAATCAATACACGCCTTCTCCGAACCGTTCTGTTTTTCCTCTTTTACCCTATATGGAATGCGACTATATATGAAAGTTTTTTCATGATTACAAAAATCTGCAGGGTTAAAAAGCACAGCATTTCTGTAAAATTTGTCCCTCTTACAAATCTTCACATCATCACAAACTAAAGTATTATTATAAACTCGTATCTTTCTACAACCACGAGCATCACCATAAGCTTCAATATATTGAGCATGAAAAACTTGATCAAAAAAGACCGCATTAGCGTAAACAAATGCATCTCCATTTATATTCGAATGACTATAAAGTTCTCCCTTTCATAAATATGCAAATTCTTGCAAAACTCTACACGACCATCTACTAACGCATTGCTATAAATAACACTATCATTGTAAATACAGACCTCATTATAAACTGCAGTCATAAAAAACACATTCATCCTTATAGAAGCATTGATCAAGTGTACACATTCTCCCAAACAACCACCTTTGTGAATCAGATTACCTTCACGTTCAATAAAATACCCAAGATCACTTTTTTGATATTTCCCAAATTTTTTAACGCACATATGCGATACATTATCATCTGATAATGATCTAATTTATTACAATAAAGGAGAAATCAGCATTCTTTGTCTATGAATTTACATTTTTTTTATACAGCCATTATCCTATCTCTTAAGGCTCTAAAGCTTCGTTGTCCCCAAATATCGCTTTAACGCAGAATTCTTTACAAATGCCCATGTTAGGGTATATCTTGATTTATAATACCACTGCGTATACTATTACGATAAAATCTCATAAGCATGTGAGAGGTGTATTGCCGTTTCTGGTACACACAGTGATTTCGTCATAACCGTATAACTAAGCAACCATTTTTTATTGATTCGAATCTGAAAGTGTATGGGGACATTTTGTTATTAATTAAAAACAACTCTATATGCTTCATAAGCGAAGAGCTCTGCATGGATATTTTCACGCTCCTTGTATCATATATTCTGGATTCGCAATGCAATATTAACGCTATAGCGTAAATATGTAAAGGTCTAAAAATGACAAAGACTGAAAAAGATTGGTTCCAACGCTTAGTTGAATTAATAAAAAGTGACGGACGAACAATGATTGAAATAAGCAAGGCTGCAGGCTGTGGGCAAAATTACGTCCAACAAATGATAAACGGAGGAAAAAGACCTTCAGTAGATAAACTCATGGCTATTTTGAACACACTGGGAAATGCTAGTGCCATATATGTAATAACTGGTTTCAACATATCCGATGAAGACTTAAAACTCATAACTTTGATTTCGTCTGGAGATAAAAAGAAGATCGAAGCCTTAAATGTTCTGTTGAATGAACGGCATCTGTAGAATTTTCTACTCTATCCAATATCGCTTGCTTTTGAGACGTGGATAAAGACTCCCATTTCACAATAATATCAGATAAAGTTGTCTCAATTTTTTTATCATTCTTCATAGTCATACTCCGTGTAGTCAAACTATATAACGCTAAAGCGTTTAAAATACATCTCATACCTTAGAAAAAAATATTTGCAATAGGCAGTATGGAAGCAATTGTGTACAAACTTATTTTATAAAATCAGATGAATTTCTATTAGTCATGTACCATGGTGAAACAAAAAGCATCGCACGATCCAGACTTTCTTATAAGAATTGCTATGATCACTTTTATCAACAACGCAAATAATGTGACGCAAATCTTATGATTCTAACTAATAAATAACTTAATGTGAAAATATCTCTAAAAACACTCCTGAACTCCAAATATAAGAGAACACGAAAAAGCTTATTTTGAAAGAAAAATATATCACAACTTTATTCTACATGGTTCTACAGAACACCATATATGTTTTTTTAATAATATTGCGAAGCAAGAATATAACAATGTTATAGGAATAAGCTCTTATAAATAGCTGCACGATTTAAAACTCTGTAACATATTTACAGTTAACCTCCCCTCTGAACGTACCTTGTAAACACTGATATAAATATCTATCATGAATAAAATAGTAATATAAAAAAACAAAACGACTCACTATCCATGTTATCTTTAAGTTAATTGTATGCAGATTTACAACAAGGGATAAATTCCTTCACATAAATGAAGAATTATATTTTCAAAGTATGATCTTGACGAAGAAGTGTACTTCTTCAACAAAAAATTTCCCCTGCCAATAATTTCTCATATAAAGAAAAAACTCATAACAAAGATAAAGCCCTCTTCACAATCAATACGAAAAAAGAGTTAGACTTACCGAAATACTGCCAATACTTTATGAGAGTAAAATCAAAAAAATTCTGCTCTTCAATAACAATTCGAATTACATGAGAACTCTTATAATTTGAACATTAAGCAGAGAATACACAAAGGGAAAAAATGGCATTTTAATGCTTATTACAATAAAATTTGGATGCAAAGCAACACCAACAATCACTCAATTGGCCTTTCAAAGAACAATCGATCAGATTCTTTTTAGAGAACACTCACCATCACTATGAACAATATCTCCCAAAAATCAGCAAGAATTCCCCTCTTGAAAAAAAGGAGATATCAACAAATATTATCATCGTTCACCCCATGATACATATGAACGCCTATAGACCATCACATTCTTTTATATACAACCTTTCATCAAACATAAATAAACGCATCCAACGAAGGTCTTAGCTGCCTGTTTTATGAAGAAAATCATACAGAAAAATAAAAAAAAGCATATGAATTAGGAAAGGAATGAGACTGAAAAAGCATGTCATCACTTTATATTAAAATGACTAATAGAAAAAATTGCAACAAACAACGACTAAAGGCTTCTAGAACAAACAGTAAAATAAATAAAAAACGAAAAAGGTAGAATCTCAAAACTTTTATATAAGCTATCCATTTTTCTATTGGACATTTCCCTATTGGTGGGCCCGGAGGGACTCGAACCCCCAACCAAGCGGTTATGAGCCGCTGGCTCTAACCAATTGAGCTACAGGCCCCAAATAGGTTGTTTCTCTCTAAACTAAAATGCCCTATGATACAAGAGCTGACCCGGATTATAACCCATCTTTTTCTCTTTTTTTCTCTTTTCTATTGGTTTTTTTTCTAGTGCTCTAATTTCTTTACAAAAACTCTCAAAAATGAGAAAGTAATAAACTGATAAATATTAAAGGAATAGATATGATAAAAAAGAAAATTCAACCACTGAAGGGGTCTCTGGTTAAAACAGCTATATTAGCATTCACACTCTTAACCACTTCATTGACTGTACATGCTGAAGCAAACAAAATAAAAAATGCAACAATCACAGTGACTGCAACCGGAGAAAGTCAAGCAGCACCGGATATGGCCATTATTAATCTAGCCGTTGTTACCTATGACAAAACTGCCCAAAAGGCATTAGCTTCCAATAATCAATCCATCAATGATATTATAAAAGCTTTTAAAAACAATGGCATCCAAGCAAATGATTTGCAAACATCAGGCTTATCCATTTATCAGTCAACTCCTGATAAACACCACGAAAAAAAGAATAATGAAAAACTCTATCATGTTTCAAATTCTTTAACCGTGCGCATTCGTGATCTTACCAATGCTGGTAAAATCTTCGATCAAGCGATGACACTAGGTGTTAATTCAGTTAACGGCATTACTTTTACCAACGCAGATACAAAGCCATTTTATCAAGAAGCACGTAGAAAAGCCATTACTGAAGCCATTGAAAAAGCGCAAACGATAGCACAAGCTGCCGATTTAAAATTAGGAAAAATTATTGAAATCAATGAAAAGGATGATTACTACCATCCAGCACCACGTCTCATGAGTAGAGCAGCAGATGCAAGCTACGCAAATACAAATTTTGCAGGTGGTGAATTAAATTATAATGTGAGCGTCACTGTAGTCTTTGCAATCGACTAAGTCACCAACTGTTGTATAAAAAATCACATTACTGGCCTTCACGTAGAAGAGCAGTAATGTGATAAAGATAATCTTCCTCAGATAATAATTCGTCTTCGTAAACCTCTATCTGTTCGCGTGCAGAAATACGCGCGGTATGTACCGTCTGACAATCTCCTGATACCAATGGATGCCACCAATGAAGATCTTTTCCCTCATAAATTAATCTATAAGCACAACTTTCTGGAAGCCAACGGGCTGTTTTTACTGTCGGAATGTCTAGCGATATACAATCTGGTACAATTGATTTACGATGAGCATAATCTCGACACCTGCAGGTTTCCCCATCTAAAAGACGACAAGCAATACTGGTTGCATAAAGATCACCCGTATCGTCGTCCTCAACTTTATGGAGACAACAACGGCCACAGCCATCACAAAGGCTCTCCCACTCAGAAATGGAAATCTCTTCTAATTTTTTTACTTTCCAAAAGGGAAGTTCTTCACTCATAAACTCAGACACACCTTTTTAAATTAAGACGATCTATAAAAAATGAAACATTTAATTTCTATAATTTCATCTATTTTTGTCTCTTAAAAAGATTTAACTCAATGTATACTTTAAACCATGTTCTTAAAATCTATCTGAATAAAAGAGAATATTCAAAAAATAGCGTATATAAATGAACGTAACCTATTGAAACATCTCTTTATAAACTGACAAAAAGTAAAATACGTCACCTAAAATGATAGAAAACTTCCGCAAAGAATACCTATTTTTCATCAAAAATTCCGTATGTTGCAATATAAGTTTATTCTTAATAGATTCTATTTCTTAAAAAACGAACCGCGCTACACACAAGAGAATGTTTTTATCATTCATTTCTTGAAAGCCTCTCTCTACTTCATAACCACCCTTTGCCCTATATCTATTCTTTTGAGACAGAGAAGTACAAAGCCTCAAAGCTAAGAAAAACATTAAACATCGCAAACTTTCTAGATTGTTCAAATTCTTCCTATGTTTTTCTCAAGAAAGCATCCAAGTACAACGTGACGCATCTCCCCCTTCATTAAGAAGAAGGAGGAAGTTATTAAAATGCACACGAATTTCTTTATTTAAGAATCGAGAAAACTGCGCAATTTTCGTGAACGGCTAGGATGTTTCAATTTACGAAGTGCCTTTGCTTCAATCTGACGAATACGCTCTCTTGTAACTGAGAACTGCTGTCCCACTTCTTCCAATGTGTGATCGGTATTCATCCCTATTCCAAAACGCATCCGCAAAACACGTTCTTCTCGTGGTGTTAATGAAGCAAGGACACGTGTTGTCGTATCACGAAGATTAGCCTGAATAGCAGCATCAATCGGTAATAACGCATTCCTATCCTCAATAAAATCTCCCAAATGGGAATCATCTTCATCACCAACAGGTGTTTCGAGTGAAATAGGTTCTTTTGCAATTTTAAGAACCTTTCGCACTTTTTCTAACGGCATAGAAAGCTTGCTAGATAATTCTTCTGGTGTTGGTTCTCGTCCAATTTCATGGAGAATCTGACGCGAGGTACGAACGATTTTGTTAATTGTTTCAATCATATGAACAGGGATACGAATAGTGCGTGCCTGATCAGCAATTGAACGCGTAATGGCCTGACGAATCCACCATGTTGCATAAGTTGAAAACTTGTAGCCGCGCCGGTATTCAAACTTATCCACAGCCTTCATCAAACCAATATTGCCCTCTTGAATAAGATCAAGAAACTGCAAGCCACGATTAGTGTATTTTTTTGCAATTGAAATGACAAGACGTAAATTAGATTCCACCATTTCTTTTTTTGCAATTGTTGATTCGCGTTCACCTTTCTGCACCTGCATAACAATCCGACGAAATTCACCAATCGAAATAGCCGTTTCTTGCGCAAGATTTTGTATCTCACTTCGCAATTTTTGGATTTCTTTTGCTTCACGCACCGAAAACTCTTTCCAACCAGGTGTAGGCAAAACAGCAATATAATTCATCCAATCTGCATCCAATTCACGTCCTTGGTATTCTTTTAAAAAATCCTCATGGCCAATGCCATAGCTATTGGCAATCCGTTTCAGCTTACCTTCATTATGAATCAATCTCTTATTGATGTCATAAAGCTGTTCAACCAAAGCTTCGATACGATTTTGGTTTAAAGAAAGAGATTTTACTGCTTGAATCAACTCACCCTTTAATTGCATATATTTCTTCTTCTGAGAAGAAGTAAGAGCCCCTTCTTTACGCTCTGCTAAACTGCTTTCAACATGCTGATCTTGTAATTTTCGTAATTTCACATAGGTTTGAGCAATGAAATCCAATGTTTCCATAACTTGAGGACAAAGTTCATTTTCCATTGCAGCAAGCGATAAATTAACATCGTCATCATCTTCTTCATCATCATCTTCAATGTTTCTCTCTCCTGCGCTCTCCCCCATATTACGTATACCAGAAGACATTTTTTCTTCTTCTGTCTTACCAACTTTACTTCGCTCAATAACAGGAGCCTGCTTTGCTTCTGGACCAGCATAAGTCGTTTCAAGGTCAATAATTTCACGAAGAAGAATACGCTGCTCTTTTAACTCGTCACGCCAGATAATAAGAGCCTGAAAAGTCAAAGGACTCTCACAAAGTCCTGCAATCATTGTCTCACGCCCTGCTTCAATACGCTTAGCAATGGCAATTTCGCCCTCCCGCGAAAGAAGCTCAACAGCTCCCATCTCACGCAAATACATACGCACCGGATCATCCGTACGATCTGTTACTTCGCGTTTATTCGTTGCCGTTGCAATTGCGTGGCTAGAGGCTTCTACTAAATCACCCCCCTCTACCGTAACTTCTTCTTCATAATTTTCAGACTCAACTTCATCCTCATCATCCACAACATTAACCCCCATCTCAGAGAACATCGCCAAGATATCTTCAATTTGTTCGGATGTAACCTCGTCAGAAGGAAGAACTGCATTGAGTTCATCCATTGTTACGTAACCATTTTTTTTGGCAAGTTTAATCATTTTCTTGATGGCATCATCAGAAAAATCAAGAAGAGGACTATCCAAACTCGCTAGGCTTGTTACTTCTGCATTATCTTTCTGTTTAACCTTTGTTGCCATACCATAACTCCACTCGATCACCTCACAGTTTCCATGTAACCATAGTTTCCATGTGACCAGTTTGTTTGTTCTCACTAAAATACCAACAGTTACTCATATATACTTCCTTTTAAGAGATTACCATTGGAAAGAATACATTTTGTATACGCCCTGACATCTAGACAAACTTGACATCCAGACAAAAACGCGGGAAAACTCCAGAAGTTTCCCCGACACCTCTCAGCCCTTCTGAGATAATCTCTGTACCCTATCGTAAGAACCAATTTCCCGCTTTTCCTAAAATTTACCCGCTTTTTCTAAAATTGAATTGTCATCTTTATAAAATGTCACTCCACATAAACTTCCTCATCTAAAATTTAAGTGACTGATTCGCATTAAAAAAGCGAATCATTTTATCGTATCTTGTGTATTCCCGTCTATTTTTTCATCCAACCAACTTCCAAACCCTTCAATTAACGCTTCTGTTGCCTGCATCTGCTCCAACTCATTTTTTACCTCACGAAGCAGATCAAAAACCTCACTCTTAGGATTTTCTATAAGTTGCTCTTCAATATCCTGTAACCTCTTATGTAGGTGGTGTTCTTGAAGATGCAAGTAGACAGCTTGTTTTAATATAGCACGTGCATCTTCTATAGGGGCTCCACCAAAGATAATACGCATACCAATATTTTGCACAAGATGTTTCATACGCTCTAACAGAGCCTTTTGCCCTCTTTTTTCTAAGAACGCAACCATCGTCTCTTTATCATGAAGCTGCTGATTGCCAAGAATTTCCAACATAGCTTGATGAAAACTCATCAATTGAGTATTTTTTAATTCTAACTCAGAAAGAATCTCAAAATTTTCATACCATAACTCAGGATAGTAAGCTAAAGTGAGTAAAATCACTGCTTCACGCAAAGGAATAGATTGCGAAGAATTTCGTACTATTTCAGAATTTTCTAACAGAGAAAAGGATTGATCTTTAAAGATCCTATTTGGCGAAGATTGATCATATCGCCCTCCTCCTTTTTTTTTCGAAAAAGAGGGACGAAAAAAATCAAAAAGACGTTTTTTTACATCTTGTAAATAATAACGACGGACATCTTCATCTTTAATCATAAAAATTTGTTGTTTTAGTTGTTTTTCCAGCGCTGCTCGTGTCTCTGGAGTTTCAAAATGCTTTCCATAGGTAGCACGCCACCATAAAAGTTCAACCAAAGGAATTGCTTTTTGCAAAAAAGAAGAAAAAAGTTGTGCACCACCAGCACAAACAATTTCATCAGGATCTTTTCCTTGCGGCAACAAAACAAAGCGCACACAAACCCCAGCCTTTAAAAGAGGCAACACACGATCAGCAACACGAAAAGCAGCTTTTAAACCAGCCTCATCACCATCAAAACATAAAATGGGCTCCTTCCCCATCTGCCATAAAAGCTCAATTTGCGCTTCCGTTAATGCTGTCCCTAAGGGCGCTACGACTCCTTCAAAACCAGCTTTAGTCAATGCAATGACATCCATATACCCCTCAACAACAAGAAGTGAATGAATTTTTTCATCGCCAACAAAGCGACTATTTTTGCGAGCTGCTGCCGCGTTATAAAGTATATTTCCTTTATGAAACAGCACTGTTTCAGGACTATTGAGATATTTTGCACGTGTCTCTTTCTCTAATGTACGTCCTCCGAAAGCCACCACACGTCCGCGCAAATCTTCGATAGGAAACATAATACGATTTCTAAATCGATCATAAGAATCCATACTCTCTTCATGCGATGTGAGAAGTCCACATTCTTCCATTTGCTTTATTGAAATTCCCCGTGCACTCAAAGCTTCTTTCAAAGCTGTACGCCTTACCGGTGCAAAACCAATTCGGAAACGCTCTATAAGCTCTGATGTAACACCACGTGCATCCAGATAACAACGTGCTTGCACACCTCCTTTATCACGTAAATTATATTGAAAAAAATCTGTAGCAATTTTCATCACATCATAAAGATCAGCTTTTTCCATTTGACGTTGATGACTTTGTAGATCGCCAATAGGGATTTTCATTCCCGCAAAATCAGCCAAACGCTCTACACTTTCTGAAAAGTGCAATCCATCAAGCTCACACAAAAAGGTAAAAATATCTCCACTTACACCACAACCGAAACAATAATAGCGCCCTTTATGATCATCACAATGAAAACTTGGCGTTTTTTCACCGTGAAATGGACAACAACACCAAAAATCCCCCCGTGAAGGCTTACTTTTTCGAAGATCAAAATCCACCCGTTGTCCAATCACAGTTGAAATTGGAAGTCTGGTACGTAGTTCATTAAGGAAATCGGGCGGGAAACGCATTATCTCTCACAGAGTTTGAAAATTCTTTTTTGCATATTTAACGACTTTAGAGCATAATTCCAATACTTCCTCTTAAGCAGTTGTAAAATTTTAAATTCTCAACTGCATATATTTTTAGAAATGGAGAGTAAAAAGTGATCGAATTTATTGTTCAATATCCGTGGTTAGAGGCTATTTCTTGGCTTACTATTCTTACTATAGCTGCCCTTTTAATCAACTTTCTAGGACAAAAAACACTCATTCACGGAGCAAAAAAACTCTCTTCTCTCCTCCCCCAAAATACAACGACCGATATTAAAAATGCTACTCAATACATAGCAAATATCATTTCAGCTTTTATTCTTTCAATTGGCGTTAATTTTATAGAAACATTACCCGATGCATTCAGCACTGTCATCGGTAATGTTGCCAATGCCTTCATGATCTTTTTTGTTGTCCTGACAATTTCTGCTTGTCTCAATGTCATTAACATCCTTTACGAACAACGTCCAACAGCACGACTAAAACCAATAAAAGGTTATATTCAAATTGCTAAAATTGCACTTTTTACTGTTGCGGTAATTTTAATGGTCGCCACATTGATTGATCGCTCCCCTCTTATTCTTCTCTCCGGTCTTGGTGCAATGGCCGCAGTTCTCATGTTAATTTTTCAAGATACACTTCTTTCTCTCGTTGCCGGTATTCAAATTTCATCCACTGATATGGTTCGTGTTGGGGATTGGATTGAAATCCCCAATCTCGGTGCTGATGGTGATGTTATTGAAATTGCTTTGCATACTGTTAAAGTTCAAAATTTCGATAACACCATCACTTCAGTTCCTATCCGTAAACTTGTAACCGACCCTTTTAAAAATTGGCGTGGCATGCAAGAATCGGGTGGAAGACGCATCAAACGCTCCCTTTTTATTGATCAATCAAGTATCCATTTTCTCACAAAAGAAGAACAAAAATATCTTTCCCGATTTAATTTATTAGAAAATTATTTCACGCAAAAAGTAGCAGAAATTGATGAATGGAATGCTCAATTAGATAAAAATCATGATGTCTTAGCCAATACGCGCCGTTTAACCAACATTGGCACTTTTCGTGCTTATGTTTTTGCTTATCTGAAACAGCATCTAAACATCAATCCTAATATGACCCTCATGGCACGACAATTACCTCCTACAGAAAATGGTTTACCCTTAGAAATCTATTGCTTTACGAATACCACCGTTTGGATAGACTATGAACAAATTCAAGGCGATATCTTTGATCACCTTTATTCTATTCTGCCCTGTTTCGGTCTAAAGGTTTTTCAAAATCCAAGCGGTTATGATTTTAATCAAGTATTAAAAGAAAAAGTGAAATAAAAACAATAAACTTCAATTTATTAATTTGAGGCAACAACATTCACAACAACAAAGAAAGAATAAAGTATCATGAATGGTTCGTTGGTATTCCTTCATCTTGCCGGCGCTATTTCTTTACTTCTCTGGGCCACACGCATGGTGCGCACAGGAATTGAACGCGCCTATGGTGACAGACTTAAATATAAAATGTGCCACGTCATTTCAAAACCATTGTTTGCTGTAAGTTTTGGGCTTTTTACAGCGATGATTTTACAAAGCTCTACAGCAATAACACTCCTGGTTGGCTCTTTCGTTGAAGCTGGTTTTGTCTCTGGAGTAGCAGGACTTATGGCTGTACGCGGAGGAGAATTAGGATCAGCAATCGTTGTAAAAATTCTCACCTACGACCTCACTCTTGTTGTACCCCTGTGTCTTTTAATTGGCACTTGTATCTTCATGACAACAGAAAAACGTGAATGGCGTCAAATAGGACGTATTATCATCGGTATTGGTCTTTTAATTTTGTCTTTAGAAATGATAAGTACAGCGACAGAACCTTTACGTGAAAGCGAAATTTTGCCTAGCATCATTCGTTATCTTTCAACCGATCCTGTTTCCACTTTTTTGTTGGCTGCTGGCTTAACCTACCTCTTACATTCATCTATTGCAGGAATTATTTTGCTGGTCAATTTTGCCAATTACGACCTTATCCATACGCAACTCTGTGTTGTCATGGTTCTTGGTGTCAACTTTGGCTCTTCTCTTATAGCACCACTTTTAACGCGCAACGCCTCTCCCAATACTCGCCTCGTTCCCTTAGGAAATTTACTCATGCGTGGGGCCGGTTCAATCCTTATACTTATCTTATTTCTCTCCTTTCATCCTCCCATCACATGGCTTGGCAATAATGCCCCCACTCAAGTGATCAACGCCCATATCATTTTTAATGTTTTCATTCTCCTTGCTGGAATACCGCTTTCAAAATGGATTTTAAAATTAACCACTCAGATTGTGAATATAAGTGCAAAAAAAACGCAAGCCTATAAAATGCTCAATTTATCTGATCAAACAGCTCTTGATGATAGTGTTCTTGAACGCCCAACGCTCGCCCTCTCGAATGTCATGCGTGAAGTCATTCATATTTGTGATCTTGTAGACATCATGCTAGAAAAAATCATGGGACTTTATGAAAATCCTGATCCCAATATTATTCGTGAACTCAACCAACTCAACACCATATTGGACAAAAAACATATCGCCATCAAACTTTATCTTGCACGATTAGCGGGACAAAAATTATCTGACGAAGAAGCTTTTCAAACACAAGAACTTCTAGGCGCCTGTATAAAATTAGACCAAGCAGGCGATGTCATTATTCATAATATGCTGATGCTGGTTAAAAAGAAACAACAGAAAGGTTTACAGTTCAGCAGCGAGGGCTGGAGTGATCTCCTTCGTTTCCACGCCATTGTACTAGCCAACGCGCATATAGCATTTAACGTTCTCGTCTCACGTGATACACACACTGCACACCTATTGGTACAAAAAAAAGATCAACTACGAAACTTAGAAAAAGAGATGAGTTTAAAACATTTTAAACGTCTGCGTGAAGGGGATCTCAAAAATGTAGAATCATCCAGTCTTCATCTTGACACTGTGCGCGACCTCAAACAAATCAACTCTCTTTTGACCTCAATGATCTACCCCATTTTAGAAGAACAGGGACTTCTTCAAAGTTCTCGCTTACGCCCCCCTGCTGAAGAACAAACAGAAAGACTTTAAACTTTTAAAACAACTTGAACAAGAAAAGCATCACATCAATTATTCAATTTTGAATATGGTCAAGAGTATGACGGTTGCAGTCTAAATCCACCTTGTAAAAGGAAACCACTTCCCAGCAGCGCAAAATGCAAAAACAGAAATATTCTATTAAGAAATGCCACCACCCCCAAATTGCAACGCTTATATCAATAAGTGTTTATGTCAATATTGATAAAGATTCAACCTACACAGCATTTTATAACGCGTTAACAAAACAGTTTTAATCTCATTTCAAACGTTATTACTATCAATTGGCAAGCTCCCAAAATTTAAACACTCCTTTTATTTATTGCTTTAATCACAATTGTTTCTTTAACTTGTTTTATAAAAATGAGTAAACAGCCTTTTTATCAACACAATTTATATAATATTAATTAATAGATATTTTTCCTTTAAATATTCATATTTATTACTTTAATACTTTTTTATAAAGTAAATTGTGTTATATGTATTTACAGTTATATAACTATAATATTACATGTATAAAATATATAAATGAGTTAAAAAACAAAAAATAATAATTGTAATAGAACTTCCAACAATAACATCCTTCCTAATGAGAGAAAAAAGAATAAACCTTGATCTTTACAATACTAACCCTAGTTACAGTTTAAATTCAGGCAAAGGAGAGTATAATGGAAAATGCAAACATCGGTTGGATTGCAGCTATTATTATCGGCGGGATTGCAGGTTGGGCTGCACAGTATATTATGAAAAGCCAAACAGGAATATTGTTAAATACTATCTTAGGGATTATCGGCGCTGCACTAGCAAGCTTTCTTTTTAGTCTTCTAGGTGTAAGTTTTGCTGGTTGGCTTGGCTATCTTATCTCAGGTTTTATAGGAGCCTGCATTCTTATATGGATAGGACAAAAAATTCGATCATAGAATATTTATTTTTTTCATACCTTTTGGAGTTCAATAAAACAACTTGGCAGCAACGGGAATATCTTAAAATATTTCCACCGTAGTGCTTTACTACCAGTTTTTGTATGATGGTGAGATGCTTAAACGGCAATTTTTGCCATACATCGTCATTCGTATCTTAAAACGAAACGTAGAAAAAAACTTTATAACGCACCATTCCATACCTATATAAGCTTACGCATATCAGGAAGAATGTATGCGTTATTTTTATGAAATATGAACTTATTTTCGTACTGCGCGCACAAATCTGGCTCATCTCACGGTAATAACAATCCATAAGATTACAAAATCAATAACGATGATTAAAGATCCTACCCCGTAATACTTAACGCCTACACACTTCATCAACACTAGCATTTTTATCGAAAAAACAATGAAATGATATTAATCATATATTAGTATTATTATATAGATTTTATTTTTTTCTAAAATGCATCAAAATTCTGGATTATAAAGAATACGATCAACTTTACATCTAAATTCAAAAGTTTTGAGTATTCCTTTACTTTCTAAAGTGTAGAATAAATATTTAATATTCTTAAATTTCCTCTTTATATCGTCTTACATAGATGAATTTTTTATCTCTTTATTTATAGGTATTACAAACGAATTTTAAAGCACAGAGTATCTTATCCCATTCCCCTATAGGTTATCAAGAAAATTCTCTAACACATTGTGTGAAAACGCGTTAGATAAATCATAATACATTATTTTGCCTCTTCAAATGAAAATGACCCTATAATTACATTTTCGGTATATCTTCTTTTAAAGACCTTTGCTTTAGATTTTCTCTTTAATATCTTCCTGTTAAAATCTTGCTGCTTTTACACTCCTTGTATTACAATAGAGCGATCTATTTAACCCAACATAACATATGGAATAAGACTTTAGCTGTAGAGTAAACCGATGTCTGATCTTGAAGTTTCCATCTTACCACCTCTAAAGTGGTTCTCTGATCAAAATCCTCCAATACCAGAAAACGTTCGCGATTGGCTCATGGAATCGGGCTCAATGACGCTGCGATTAAAGAAATATTGTACCTGCATCCAAGTTCAACCACAACGCGAATGTTTTATTACACGAGATAAATTAAAAGAAGAAGCAGAACATCTACCCGAAAGTACACGTTATTGGCTACGCGAAGTCATATTGAGAGGAGATAATAAACCTTGGATCCTTGGGCGCACTGTAATCCCACAAGAAACCCTCCTACACAATCAAGCCTTGATGCATTTGGGAACTGTACCCCTAGGAAACTATTTATTTAACAATGAAAACTTAACCCGCGATTACATTCATATTGGTCAACAAGGTGCGTTATGGGCACGTCGTTCTCGTTTGCGGCTAACAGGTAAACCATTATTGCTAACCGAACTGTTTTTAGCAGATTCACCACTCTACCCTGATAAATAGAGGAGGCTCATTTAAGAATAAAAAACAAAAGTGTGAGATACTCATATCTCTGCTCTTAAGGATATCACTATGGTTGCTTTAGAAAAGCGCAAAGCTGAACTAAAAAATGATGGTAAAAATGAAAACCAGTTTTTGATTTATACCTTCATATTTTCATTCTATCTGGCATAAAAATTTTACCACCACTCGTACAGTGTTGGTGCATCTGAGTCTTAATCACAAATATGCCTGCAACGTGAGGACGATTTTAATTGATAGACAACAAGAAAAAGCAAAGACTTTATGAGGCATAACAACGCTATAAATCGAAAATTACACACAATAAATTGGAGAGATAAATCAAATTTTTATAAGAGACTTTGTAAGACAATACCCATAACATATCTGGTTTTACGTTTACTTATTTTTACAAACATTCGTATATGTCTTTTGAATTATATTTGTAAAGATCAGATTGGTGGTAATCTATAGATAAATCGTGGTTGAGAATATGAAAAAAAGCGTTATACTACAGTAAAGTTTTTTTGTTTTTATTTTTCAATCAGTAAAAGTGATTATAAATCCGTAATTTCTTTAAAAACAATTTCATTATACCGGTAAACAAAATTAGATTAAAATGATTTTTTTCTCTTAAAACTATAAACAAATATATTGTATCCGTATAGCTTAAACGAAGTTAAATGTTTATCTGAATAACTTCAATATAATTTTAAGAATAGAGAAGATATTTCATATTGCTATGATGGTATTATAGAGCTCTTAAAACGATGATTCCTGGTGTTTTTGCAACATAATCCATAAAGGGAGAATCAATAACTTTTTCATTTTCTTTTCGTGAAGAAGCATTTCGTAACATTGGCCCTTTATCTGTCATGATAAAGAAACCTACATGTGTTACATCTAATCCAGCAAGTTTCGTATAAATACCAATGAAATCACCTGATTGTAAACGACCTATAACCTCCTCATTAATAAAGTTACTTGGAATATACGTTATCGTGCGTTTCACAACTGGCAACCCAGGTAGATAGCTTCCACCATCAGCTTTTTTGTTGAGATATTTTTCTATTTTTACCGCATGGGGACTTATTTCAGCGGTAATATCAGTAGCGAGTTTATATTCTCTATAAGCCCAATCCGTAAAAAAATGTTTCCGATTTAAAAAATGAATATTACCATTAATATAACGCGTTTTTATGACGTTATTTATGAATTCTGTTTGGGATGTTGATTGGCGCAATGCTTCAACATAATCTAGGTAAGTGAAGCAATCTAAGCCTCTAAAATCAATAATCAGTTTTTCTGGTGTATTTTCTGAGCCATGTAACATATTTGCTTGGTAAGGTGTCCCTAAAAAAGCTTCAGAAAGAAAGTCAATTAGTACCCCTTTTTCCTGATAATTTGTTTCTGAACGTTTTTTGAGAAGAGTATTTAATTTATTTAGAGTATAGGTATCTAGGTTTAAGTTGTTTGTTTGTTGTATTTTTATTTTATTTTCTAAAATACTCTCTTGTGAATCAGAATCCTGAACATCACATCCTATAACCAATATTAAAATGAGAATTAATAGGGATCTTTTTCGCATTTTATACACCATTTTTGAACTCATAGTTTATGGACAACTTTTACTAAAATGCCCTTTTCTCATGTCATCAGATCGTTACTGGACTTAATAATATATATAATCATTAATAGCATCAATAGCTATGATCATGTATTTAAAGGGGATACAAAGTGCAAATTATATGAATATTTTTAAAGCTTACAGAATAAAAAATGTTTTTCTATAATATTATTCTATAATATATTTAGTTTTTAAATAAAAATTGATTATGAAATAAATATTTATGTATACAATTTCTAATTATATTTAAAATATGAGAAGTTTTTACTTTTTTAAGCCATTCTGGGGATGAGAAGAATTTTTAAGAACTTATTTTTTAAAAGGTTTCAATTATTATAGGGTATCTAATGTATCAAATAGAATTGAGATTTTTGAAAGCGGTAATATGGGAAAGGGAAATGATATCTGATAAATCAATTACAATAGCTTTAAAACTATTGGAAATATTCTCTATTCATTGAGATTTTGTTCATAATTTATTTGCATAGATATTTGTTCGTATAATGTAAAAAAATAATGTTTATGCTTTGACAAAAGCTATACCAAGTAAAATGGAATTTTATAGTGTTACCTTGACTATTTTTTTGGATTTTTACTTTATTACTCGTTTATATGTGAAAAGTATACGGTATAGAATACTTTTAAAAGGGAAATGGAATTAAAAGAGAGCAGGGGAATAATTGTATGTGTAAAACAATGTGTATGTTATGCAAAATTACATGCTCAATCCGAAATTTGTTCAGCGTGGGCTCATTTTAGTGCTCATCACTTTATTGTTAGATATTCTTGGCATTGTGATCATTTGTCCTGTTTTGCCTGAATATTTTTCTCAGTTAACTGGAAAAGATGTCAATACAGCTTTTGTAGAAAGAGGAAAATTACTTGCTGCTTATTCAGTGATGCAGTTTTTGTTTGCTCCTGTTATTGGCAATCTTTCTGATCGTTATAGACGTCGTCCTATTTTGCTTGTCTCTATTATCTGCTTTGCTTTTGATAATCTCATATGTGCTATAGCATGGAGCTATTCTTATTTATCGGACGTCTTTTGTCAGGGATATGTGGCGCTAGTTTTGCAACTTGTATAGCTTATCTTGCTGATCTATCCGATGATAAAACCCGTACACGCAATTTTGGTCTGTTAGGCGTAGCATCCGCATTAGGATTTATTTTAGGTTCGTTCATTGGTGGTTTTTTAGGTCAGTTTGGTTTGCATGTTCCGTTTTATTTTGCAACTGGTTTTTCACTCATTAACTTTATTTTTGCTTGGGTTATCCTCCCAGAAACTCTTTCTCTTTGGAATAGGCGCTTTTTGATATTAAGCGGGTAAATCCCTTAGACATTTTTGGGCAACTGAAGCAATATCCGATGGTTCTTTGGATACTGTTGGTTTTTTTCTTTATTGGTTTGCGGAATCTCTATGGTTAAGCATTTGGGCATTCATTGCAAAAGAACGCTATGATTGGAGTTCGTTTTCTATTGGGCTATCCTATAGTGTTTTTGGGATAGGCCAATTTATTGTCGTTGCTCTCATTTTATCTTATTTTTCTAAGCAATGGAGTGATTGGCATATTGTTATCGTGGGGCTTTTGTTTGCATCCATTGCTATGCTGGGCTATACATTCGCGACACAGGGGTGGATAGTTTATATGGTTTGTGCGTGTACAATGCTTGAATATCTTGTTCATGCACCTATACGTGCTATTGCTTCAGCGCAGGCGCCGATAAATATACAAGGAGAACTGCACGGAGCAATGACATCTGTTGTTTCGTTAGGTTTAATGTTTGGTTCTGTTTTTTTATGTGTTTCTCTTTGAATGTTTTGCAGATAAAAATGCACTGTTTTATTTTTCTGGCGCTCCTTTTATAGGAGGCTTTTTTCTTCTTGTCGTTGCAACAGTCATTTTTGCCTTACGGGTACATTAATTGGTTGGGAGGTGCTGATAAGAATATTTTACTAGAGAATGCATAAGATAAACAAAATTTATCATTATTATAGGCGGAAAGTTCTTTATGCTGTTTGTTTTGCAAAGTGTTGTATAAATTATTGATCTCTTTCTCATTCATTCTGAATAATTTTTTCGTTTTGTGATACTGTTTGTATAATAAAGTCTTTGCTTTTTCCTGTTGTCTATCAATTAAAATCGCCCTCATATCGTAGGCATATTGGTGATTAAGACTCAGATGCACCAACACTGTACGAGTGGTTGTAAAATTTTTATGCCAGATAGAATGAAAACATTGCATAATCTATTTGAATAATCTTCAAAATAATAAAACAGCCTAATTGAAAGAAAATAAAGGCATCAATTAAAAACTGATTTCCATCTTTACCATTATCTTTAGTTCAGCTTTGCGTTTTTCTAAAGCAACCACAGCAATATCCTTTAAAGAGTAGAGATATGAGAATTATCGCACACTTTTGTTTTTTTATTCTTTAATAAGGAATCCCCCCTTCAAGCAAAACAGAATGCTCAAAACAGAGCACATTGTATTATGAATCCAGCGTTTATTTTGAAGAGATAGTTTTCAATGTGTTCACACCAATTTTATGATAGTGTCGATGAAGAATATAAGGTAAAAATCACTGTAAATGGTATAAGATCCAGTGTACACTGCTATCTTTATTTCTATCAAAGATGCCCATTATTCACTTTGCCAGCTTCCAATGTTACAACAGCTCTTGGTCCTTAATATAGTGAGGCACTTTACTCTTTTTAAAAATAGTTTTTATCGACACACTCATCTTGCTGGGGTGGATATGCTAATGATTTTGATCCATATGAGCTTAAGAGGAGGGGAATGAGAAAAATTGATGCTATTCAGCACTCTCATTTAAGGGGTGAAATGAGGAATAATACTTATGATTAAATAAGCTGTAGGTATAAAAATAATATAGTTGCGCGTAGGAAGACGATATAATTTGAAGAAGAGAAATCAGAAGGTGAAACATTTATTTTAAGATATTTTTTTGTAATTCATAATGCGATCAGAGAAATGCTGAAAGAGGTAGTGACTATCTTGTGGTCCAGGAGAAGCTTCGGGGTGATATTGAACAGAAAAAACTGGCTTTCCAATGATTCGAATACCACAGTTTGAACCATCAAAGAGAGAAATGTGTGTTTCTTGAACATGTTGTGGTAAAGAGGCCGCATCTACAGCGAAACCATGATTCATCGATACAATCTCAACTTTTCCGGTATTAAGGTCTTTAACTGGATGGTTGGCACCATGATGTCCTTGGTGCATTTTTATGGTTTTGGCGCCAACCGTAAGAGCAAGAAGTTGATGACCAAGACATATTCCAAAAATCGGTAAATTATGATCAATTAATGTTTTGATTGTTGGAATGGCATATTGAGCCGTAGCGGCAGGATCGCCTGGTCCATTAGAAAGAAAAACGCCATCAGGCTTCATTGCCAGAATTTCTTTTGCAGTTGTGTGGGCTGGCACAACAGTAATGCGTGCTTTTTGTGTTGCCATAAGGCGAAGAATGTTGCGTTTAACACCATAGTCAATTGCAATAATATGAAGATTGTGCACATTGTTTGTACCGTATCCTTTATTCCATCTCCATGGTTTTTCATCCCATTGCATTGATGATTGAGATGTCACGTCTTTCGTAAGGTCAAGATTGACGAGACCGTGCCATTTTTGCGCACGCTTCTTTAAAGAAGGAATATCAAAATTTCCATTAGCATCATGTGCAATGACAGCATTTTGCGCACCTTTTTCACGAATAAGAATTGTGAGTGCACGTGTATCAATACCACAAAGTGCAATAATTTTACGCGTTTTAAGCCATTGATCAAGGTTTTCATGAGCACGATAATTTGAGGGATGTGTAATGTCTGCCTTAAAAATAGCACCAACAGCACCATGACAGTTGAGAGACGTGAGAGCCTCTATGTCTTCACTATTTGCTCCTACATTTCCTATATGAGGAAATGTGAAATTAATGATTTGTTGTGTGTATGATGGATCTGTAAGGATTTCTTCATAACCTGTGATGGCGGTGTTAAAACACACTTCAGCTTCAGCAATACCTGTAGCACCTGCTCCTTTGCCTTCAATAACAGTTCCATCAGCTAATACTAAGAGGGCTGTAGGTTTGTTGATACTCCAAGGACTGCTAGATGAAATCGTTTGTATCATAGTGTGTATCCACAAGTTATTCTCTAAAAGAGATAATGATCAACTTTACACAAAAATCATACCAAAAACATACTTCTAACAAATGTTGTATATATTATTCTGGTAATGTTTCGCTTGAAACGGAGAGTATAAGTACATTCCATGAAGAGGTAAAGTCTTGTTTTGTCTTTTCTAAGATCGAGTCCTTAATTATTTTTTTATCCTCCATTGCAAGATGGATAAAGATTGGTCAAAAGGCATTTTCTGTTTGAACAAAATTGAATCAATTTATGTTGCGTGACTAGATTGAAGCAGCTCCTAGGGTTACTTTGAAAGTGCGAGATCGTGCGCATTTTGCTGCCCTTCATTTAATGAATGCTGCAGTTAGGAAGCGTGATATTCTTTATTATGATGAAGGGAGGATTGAAGTGGATGATTAGCAGATGCAGTCTGGTTTCACTAGCATGTTTCTAAAGAGTTTGGTTGCTTGGAATCGGTAGAAAGAGAACACGCAGAAATAAAAATTATTCGTGAATTTCTCTCCTATCAGTTTGAGGAGATGGAAGGAGAACAGGCTATTTTTGAAGCTTTAGCACAAACAAAAGCTAAAAAATTGCGCGATATCGGTAAGGTGATGTCATGGTTTAAGGGAAGCTAAGCGGGGCAAATGAATTTTTATAAAGTGTGCAATAATCTTTGTAAAAGATTGAAATAAATCTTACCAATTTAAGGATATGAGAAAATATTTTTTATTATACGTAGCCTTTGTAAGTCAGTAGAATGTTGGTAAATGGCATTTATCTTATACATACATGGCTCTTATAAAAAATAATTCTTTGAAATGGATGAATATGTTTTTAGGACTCATGGAGCAATAAAATATCTTTTCTGCATTATATTTTTCTATTCTTCAAAGTCATTACATCATAAAAAAAACAGTCTAACATAACAGACAATTTGAAAAATCTTTTTATATAAAAGGTATCATCGTTGTACCGGGAGGTAATTTTGCCTCATCTTCAGGTTCAACATGAATAGAAATACGCACATTATCAAATTCTTTTTGAAGAACTCCTTCGATTTTATCACAAATTTTATGTGCTTCCCCTACCCGCATTACAGCTGGCACAACCAAATGAAACTCTATAAAAGTAACCCTCCCAGCAACACGCGTCCGCAAATCATGGATCTCAAGCGCACCCGATGCATTTGCAGAAATTAGCTCCCGAATCCGCATGCTTTCATTCAATTCAACGCCAACATCCATTAATCCCTGAACAGCATTTCTAATCACCTTCCAGCCCTGTAAGAGAATATTAACGGCAACGATTATCGCTAAAATTGGATCTAAAGCTCCCCATCCTCCGACAAAACCGGCAATCAAACCAATTAAAATTGCAAGCGACGTAAAAACATCTGTTATAAAATGCACTCCATCAGCTTTAAGAGCCGGTGAGCGATGGAGTTTTCCCTGCCAAATAAGAACCATTCCCCACATACAATTTATGACAGTTGCAACAAGATGAATAACAAGCCATATTCCAGGTTTCTGCAATAATTTAACAGTGGAAAGAGCTATCCATGCTTCTCTTAAAACAACAATTGCCGCAATAATAATGAGTACCCCTTCTAGAACTGCGGAAAAATATTCCGCTTTATGATGCCCAAAGGGATGATCATGATCCGCTGGCTTCATACTCACTTTAACAGCCCACCATGCTGCTAATGACGCAAGAATATTAACGATTGCTTCCAATGCATCAGAATAAAGTGCAACCGAACCTGTGATGTGATATGTCCAATATTTCAAAGCAAAAACAATACACGCAATAAAAATAGAGTATAAAGTTAAGCTTTGTATATTGATTTTTACATCCATGAACCTCATCCTTTTCTTCACGAAATAAGGAATTAATATTTTCAACCATATCATGATACTTTTGGCATAACGACGATCTTTCCTCAATATTACAGAAGCTTCATCATACAATAAATGACTCAATACACCATTGTTATTGCAAAACTACCCAGTTACATGAACTTCACCAACAAAAGCTGAAGAGTAAAAAAGAGCTCTCCAAGAGCAATCAAACACATCACCTTCATTATCAATAGTTTTCTGAATAACTTAAAGCCACCTATGTTTCATGAACGAAAAATTTTTTTCTCAAATGTATCATGATTATGCATTATTTTTCAGTCTTATGATATGCATCATAATCAATCTACAAGCATCCATGCACCTTAGAAAAAAAATGATTGAGCACTTTGCTGTAATCTTACAGCTCAGCTGGATTTTAAAATATGATTTGCTAAAAAAATTTAGAAACAAAAAAGAAGAGCAATGATTACCCCCAAAAAGAATCTGGGCATTGGGGACCCAGATTCTTTTGCCTTAAAAATAAGGGTATACAGGACTTGGGAAATAGCGGGGACCCAAGACACTGCAGCCGATACAAGAAAAATATATTATCCTGCATCGGTATTTTTACAATACACTTATTACTATATGCTGTCAATAAAAATTCTACTGTAAGTTTAAAATAATATTTTTTTATCTCCCTTTTTAAAAATAAAACAAATTCTAACAGCTAGAAATTGTAAGAAAAAAGCATTAAAAATCTCGCATGCGTTTGAATATCACAACAATCGAAAAAACGGATGCCCCACACCTTAAAAGCCTATCATAATATCTGTGAAAAAGATCTTGTCGTCCAACAAGATCAATTTATTGCTGAAGGTAAAATAACATTGTCCGCATTCCTGCATTCGAAAGAATTTTCTGTCCTCTCACTATTTATCATAGCAAAACATTTCCCTGGACTTCTATCGTTTTTGGAAAAAACACTACCTCTATGTCCCATTTATTACGTTCCACAAAAAGACACATGAATAATATCACCGATTTCATGTTCATCATGATATTCTCGGTATTGGTAAACACAAAACGCCACCATCATTACAGAATTTTTTACAAAATCTTCCAGAAAAAGCTTTGATTCTGGTTTTAGGGGATATCTCGAATCACGATAATATGGGATTAATTTTTCGGAATGCAGCGATCTTTGCCAGTAACAGCATTATTGTCGACAAAACCTTATGCGATACACTTTATCGCAAATCCGTCAGAATTTCTGCCGATAGCTCCCTATACACAAAACGCTGATATGAATGACATTATATCTATTCTAAACGATGAAAGCTTTCATCTTTATGCACGCTCACCTTCTGCCTCGTCATACTCTCAAGCAAACAAACAAAACCAAGAAAATGGCACTTATTTCTAAAACAAAAGGCAATAGCTTGCCGCCCTATATACGACAATCATCAAAAAACTTACGTATTTCTATGACTAACGGTGTTGCCACAAACTCAGATATTGCACGCACCCATTTTACTGCCTTTGACTACTAAATATGGTAACACTTTAAGGTAAAAAATATCTGATAATGTGTGTTATCCTACCCAGCCCCTAATGTTGCTGTCCCCTAACCTTTGAGAACATTGATAAGAAACATTTTACATTTTTCTTATCAATGCTTTCCCCCCTACAATACTTATGATGTGCAAAAGACATGATTTTTATGGATTCAATCATAAAGCAAATTTACAATGAAAAAAACTTACGAAAGTCTCTCATTCACGTTGAAGGATAGAAATTATCATTATAAATCAATTTACTATCTTTTTATCAAGCCGTTGTTTTAAATTCAGAGGAAACAGAAGCTTTTGTTTCAAAATCGCACAAAACGCGCTTCAACATCATTTCAGTATCGGCTGCACGTTCTGAATGCGTTACAAATCCTCCCCCCAGAATACGTGCCTCATGACTATTTCCATCATAAAGAACGCAAGCTTGCCCTGGTGCCACACCACTTTCACATTCCAACAGATCAACAGAAAAAATACCTTCTTTATAATGCAAGCGCGCAAGATGAGGAGGACGCGTTGAACGCACCTTTACAGCCACCTCAATACCTTGAGAAGGGAATTTATCCAACGGCTCATCACCAAGCCAATTCACATCACGTAAAAAAAGCTTATGCGTTTCGAGCATTTCACGCGGACCAACAATAACACGAGCATTTTCCACATCGAGATAAACCACATAAAGCGCTTCACCAGTTGACACTCCAATACCACGACGTTGCCCCACAGTATAATTAACAATTCCCGAATGTTTGCCTAAAATCTTTCCATCGATATGGACAATAACGCCAGGATTAGCTGCTTCTGGACGCAATTTTGCGATAACATCTGAATACTTTCCTTGTGGAACAAAACAAATATCCTGACTATCATGCTTATTGGCAACCACAAACCCCATTTCTGCTGCCATTTCACGAACGCGCGCTTTTGGAAGGTCACCAAGTGGAAAACGCAAATAATCAATCTGTTCTTGTGTCGTTGCAAAGAGAAAATAACTCTGATCACGATCGTTATCAAGAGGACGAAAGAGTGCTCGATGCGATCCATGGGAACGCGAACGAATATAATGTCCGGTAGCCAAAGCATCTGCCCCCAATTCACGTGCAGTTGCTAATAAATCAGCAAACTTGACCGTCTGATTGCACGCAATACATGGCACAGGTGTCTCTCCATGAGCATAGCTTTCTGCAAAAGGATCAATAACAGCTTCGCGAAAGCGCTTTTCATAATCAAGAACATAATGCGGTATTCCTAATGTTTCTGCAACACGGCGTGCATCTTCAATATCTTGTCCCGCACAACATGCCCCCACCCGATGCGTTGCAGCCCCATGATCATAAAGCTGCAACGTAATGCCAATAACATTATACCCTTCCTTTTTCAAAAGACCTGCAACAACCGATGAATCAACTCCTCCCGACATTGCAACAACAATGCGAGAATCCTTAGGTTGCCCTGGTAAATCAAGACTATTTAAAAGCATGTATTCATTCTCTATTTAATGCTCTGTTTAATAGATACCCATAATGTTATTAACATTTTGATGCGCGCTCTTCACCATTTTTACATTATTGATTATTCTTTATATTGTTTTTTTATTCTTTTCACAACTATAGCATCACTTTCTTAAAAGCTGCTGCAAACAAAAAAAGAGTGATAAAAATAAGGCACTGTAAAAATCATTTTGAAGAAATTCTTTATAGAAAGCCTTTTTTGCTCTTTTTAAAAATCTGGCAAAATGCTGCAAGCAGCTCTTCTACACACTTTACTTTAACTTCTTTTTTATGCTCAATCACTTTATTAATTTTTTCTTTCAGCGCGTTTAGCTCTTTTTTAAATTTCATGCTCTATAAACGAATCAAGTCCTTGACTAAAGGTAGAGGATACGAATGACCAATTTGACAAAAACACAAATGAAATATGTTATTGGACCAGATGGCAGTCCACTTACAATTGCCGACCTACCGCCGCAAACAACACGGCGCTGGGTGATTCGTCGCAAAGCTGAAGTTGTTGCGGCTGTCAGAGGTGGATTGTTAAGTCTTGACGAAGCGTGTCAACGTTATACTTTGACTGTAGAAGAATTTCTTTCATGGCAAAGTTTGATCGATGAACACGGTTTAGCAGGATTACGAACAACGAGGACTCAACACTACAGGCATTAAGTTGCCATTGTTCATGATTCGATAACAGCTTAAAAAGACTCCATAAAACAGCCAAACTTTTACCAAGTTTAGCTGTTTTATATTATTTTCAAAAAATAAATCTGAAAGAATGGATCTTAATTGCTTTTATTATCCGGCCAGTGAATTAGATTGCATTAAAATATCCTCATCACCAGCGGCAGTCTTCTTTTCTCGTGCTTCCAAAAGCTGTGCGCGTTGTAGCTCTGTATCGGCTTCATGGAGCGCAATTTCAGCATTTGTTTTTTGAAGTTCTAAATCACGAATTGAATTGACCAGATTATCACGTCTTTGCCGCGCTGCACGCGCAAAAGCAGAATAAGCAAAATGGTGAACATCATTGTTTCCAGATTTACGTTCTTCATGAGTAATCTGTGCTTCCAACTCTAACACCATTCGTTCAAATTCTGCGATCATCATCCCAAGCTGTGCAATTTCACGGCGCTTTCCACGCACTTGAAACATCCTCAATCGCACCATATTTTCTCGTGGCTTCATACTCACTACTCCTTGATTGCGCAACTCAAAACTCGCATTCACACCCAATAAATATCTTTTAGTTATATGTCTATCCGACAAAAACAGTCTATTAACTTGAAACTATAATAATTTTGCCTTTCCTTAAAGCATCTGCAAACACACCTTGCTTTAAAGAGCAATAACTATTTTTTTACTTTTTCCCTCCACTATAAAACGAAGAGGTTTAAAGCTCAGTAAACAAACACTGAAATGGTAAAAAAGTAATTTACAGTGCGTTCTTACAAGATTTTTTTTAGATTTTAGATTAAAATTTATAGAAAAAGCCCTTTATTTTTTTATGTTAAAAAATATACGATTTTTCTAAAATAATTTTGTAGCCTCTTTTAAAAATAAAAATATTTTGTTAACCACTATCATGGATAGTGGGGAATTTAGTAGTGATTGTTACGCGTACTACTGAAATATTCATTAACGCTTTATTATAAGTGTTTGATTTCATGAATTTTTTTATAACAGTGTTTTTACTAACTGTTATAAAATAGAGATGCTCCTTGTGATTCGTGAAGGAGCGAAATGAGGGATTAAAAATGCGCGTATTATTAATTGAAGATGATAGAGCCGTTACTCAAAGTATTGAGTTAATGCTAAAATCAGCCAATTTTAATGTTTATATCACTGATCTAGGTGAAGAAGGTGTCGATTTAGGCAAACTCTATGATTATGATATCATTTTACTTGATCTAAATCTCCCTGACATGTCAGGGTACGATGTTTTGCGAACCCTAAGGTTGGCAAAAATAAAAACTCCTGTTCTTATCCTTTCCGGTATGAATGCTATTGAAGACAAAGTCCGTGGTTTTGGCTTTGGAGCAGACGATTATATGACAAAGCCTTTTCATAAGGATGAGCTCATTGCACGTATCCATGCAGTTGTTCGTCGTTCTAAAGGACATGCACAATCGGTTATTGTTACCGGTGATCTCACCGTTAACCTTGACGCGAAAACCGTTGAAGTTGCAGGACGCCCCGTTCATTTAACCGGTAAAGAGTACCAAATGCTAGAGCTTCTCTCTTTACGCAAAGGTACAACACTTACCAAGGAAATGTTTCTCAATCATCTCTATGGTGGAATGGATGAACCAGAACTAAAAATTATTGATGTTTTTATCTGTAAATTGCGGAAAAAATTGGAAGCGGTCTCTGCTAGTGTAAATTACATTGATACAGTTTGGGGACGTGGTTATGTATTGCGTGATCCAGTTGAAGAAAATGTACGAAAAACCGCTTAAGCAGTGAAAATGCACATTGTAAAATCTCGGAGTGTAGCGGGCCGAGATTTTGTCTTTGTCAAAAATAAAAAAACTCGCATACAAAAATCTCATATAGATAGGAAGCGTTTAAAGCTTAAGAAGTAACCACACCCTATTTACAAATATGATCTTATCGCTCGTAAGTTCAATCGAAGTCGCTTTTCCCCCCTAACGCGGCTTAAGCGCTTCTCTCTTATTCAAAGCTTTTTTAAACTTTCTAAAACAATACAACAATCTTTTTCATCAATATTTATTTTCATCTCAGTCATCTGGGCAAGTAACATTGTGTAATAAAATTGGATGACATGTGCATCAATAAGCTCTTTTTGAACTTCTCCATGATATAACGCAAGAAAATGAGGAGGAATACGGAGAGTTTTACCGAAAATCTCAAAACGAAAAGAACGTTTATTTTCCTCTTGCAGAATCATAACAACAATTTCACCGCCACGAGAAACTGTTGCATTTGCAATCAATAACAAATTAAGCAAAAGTTTAATTTCATCTTTTTGTAACAAAAAAGAAGGAGCCTGCCATTTTAAAGTTGCTTTTTCTTGCCGCATATATTGTTGAGCAACCTGCTCTGCAGCCCGTGTATCTATCTGTCCTCCACTTGCACCAGCAAAACCAAAAGCCAATCGCGCAAATTGTAGACGTGCAGAAGCACTCGCAACGGATAAACGCACTAATTGTAAAGCATCTTCTTCAGCTCCTCCTTCATCATAAAGCTCCATTGCATTTTGAATAGCCCCCACAGGTGAAATCAAATCATGGCAAATACGACTACAAAGCAAAGCAGCAAGATCCGTAGACTTCAAAGAGATATTTAATATCATAATGATTGAAAACTCCTAGATTCAAAAAAACAAACTTTATTTTAAAGAAAAACTCTTAACATCTGATGCATAATAGGAAACATTAACAATTATGCTAAAAAATTTTCAGAAATAAATTCAAGAATTTAAATAAGCTTACATCTTATTTTTTATTTGAATAGAATGAAAATTCTAATATTATCCTTTGTTGATCACTAATAAAAGGAGAAAACTCCATGGCTCACTCTCTTCTAAGATACTGGTACAAAAATATTATATCTTTAATCTTCCTTTTATTCGTCACTATAAACACTGCACATGCTCAACTAAAACCAATAAGGCAAAATGAACCTCATTATTCACTCCAAGAAATTATTGATTCCGGTCATATTTTTTTTGGAAAAACAGCGAGTGGTCTGGCTGTTGCAATTCAAAATATTTTTTCACAATACGGTTATCCCAATGCCTATATTTTAGGAGAAGAAGCTTCTGGAGCCTTTTTTGCTGGATTAACCTATGGCGAAGGAATGGTTTTTACCAAAAGCTATGGTCAACATAAAGTTTTTTGGCAAGGCCCCTCAGTAGGATGGGATTTTGGCGGCCAAGGCTCCCGTTTAATGATCTTAGTTTACAATCTTAATGGCATAAATAATTTATGGAAACGCTATGGTGGTATTTCAGGTTCGGCCTATTTAATTGCAGGTGTTGGTTTTCATGTCCTCAAATACCATGATACCTTATTGATCCCAATACGTACAGGAATCGGTGCACGCCTTGGTATAAATATAGGATATTTAAAATTAACACCTAGACCAACTTGGAATCCGTTTTAAACGGTTTCTTATTTGAAAAGGGGTATTATGCTTATTCAATCATTTCTTTTTTTTATACTTGGTGTTGCTTTCACTTCCTGGTTACTGGTGCTTTTATCTCCTTTTATTTGGCGTAAAGCCGTTCATTTTGCGTATAAAGATGTTTGTGCGCAAATGCCATTATCACTCGCGGAAATAGAAGCAAACCAGGATTTTCTTCGTGCACAACATGCTGTAGAATTAGCAAACAACCAACAAAAGTACGAATTTTTGCAAAAAAAATATGCCCAACAAAAAATACAACTGAGCCAAGTAACAGAACAATTTTATCGGCTATGCCTCCCTACAAAAGATACTCTCACCAAAGAAGCAATAGCAATCAAACAAAATATCGCCACACTATACACTTCCAAAGGAAAGACAAATGATTCGTGAAAAAATTGCACACTATCAGCAACGTTTACGAAAAATCCAAACTCATGAGCTTGACACGACTACTAACCACCAATTGCTGGAAGAACTCCGTGAAGAAACAAAAGAACTTGCAGCAATATTAGCAGCTCAAATAGCGCTACAAGAGGAGGATACATCACCCATCAACACATTGATTCAAAAATCCAAAAGCAAAAATGACCTAGCATCACGTATTCGCAAAAAAATAACGTTTCTCTCCAAAAGCCCCGTTAAATAAGTTATCTTTTAAAACACCTTAAATGGAGAGTAAAATCAACAAAGGTTCATTGTAACTTTCATAACCCAAATCCTTTTTATTAAACGTGACTTTCTAGCTAAGCTAAAGGACAATGTTTTTTAACCCATAGCGTTCTGTAAAAAAACATCTTCTTGTCTAACAGATTCACTTTCTAATCATATCACCGCCCTAAAGGATAACATTTCATAGTCCCTAGAAAGGAAATAACACCAAAATATTGGTCACACACTCTAACAAAAAATACCATCTAAGATGGATCACCAATAGAGCTTTGACCATAATTTAAAGGATAAAAACATGCTCTCAAGAGTGATAAAAATCTCTTATTTTTTTGATAATCATATCCTGATCCGTTTGTGTCAAGTAAGGATGCATTGGTAAACTTAAAACACACTCTCCCAAAGACTCTGAAACAGCAAGGGAATCTTTTACATAAGGGAAGTGTTTATAAGCAGGCTGTTGATGTAAAGGAATTTTATAATAAATCATTGTAGGGATAGAATTTTTTTGTAAAAAATCTTTTAATTTATCCCGTTCTTTTACCTTAATCGTATATTGTGCATAAGCAGAACGAATATTTTCTCCTATTTCTGGAACTGTAACAATATCTCTTAAGCCATTGGAATAACGTTGAGCAATTTCTACACGCTTTTCCATTTCATCTTCAAAGATCACAAACTTTTCTAGTAAAATTGCAGCCTGAATACTATCTAGGCGCGAATTCATACCAATACGTACATTGTCATATTGCGTTTCACCTTTACCATGAAACAAAATAGAACGTAAAAGTTCTGCCAAATGATCATCATTGGTCATCATAGCGCCTCCATCGCCATAACATCCTAATGGTTTTGCAGGATAAAAACTTGTGGCAGCCACATCACCAAAAGCACCGCACATAATATTACCGCTTCTTCCGCCCATAGATTGAGCAGCATCTTCAATCACAAAAAGGTTTTCCTTTACTGCCACTTGAGCAATTTGCACATAATCAGCAGGCAGCCCAAACAAATCAACAGCAATAATAGCCTTTGGCTTTAAACGTCCCTCTTTTTTTACCATTTTGATTGCGTGAGAAAGTTTTTCAACATCAATATTGAAGGTATCAGGTAAAACATCAACAAAAACAGGTTCAGCCCCCACCAAAGCAACCACTTCAGCCGTTGCTGAAAATGTAAAACTAGGACAAAAAACAGCATCTCCTGGACCAATATTTTTAGCCATAAGAGGCATCTTCAAAGCATCTGTTCCATTAGCACATGCAATCACATGTTTAACGCCAAGATATTCTGCCAATTTCTCTTCAAATTCTGTTACTTTTGGCCCCAAAATATACTTACCACTAGCGACTACATGCGCAATTGCAGAATTAATTTTATCTTCAATACGCGCACGCTGCGCCCCAAGGTCTATGAATTGCATATTAACTCCATTGATCATCACAAGAATGCAAAAGCGCTACCTATCTCTTTTATCTATTATAATTGACATCAGCAGCTGTTAAAATCCGTAAAACCGCAATAGCATCATCACCATTTGTACGAGGTGATTGACGCGTTTCAATACATTGAAGGAAATGCCGTAATTCGCAAGTAAGCGGCAAATCTTCACAAACATCAATGTAATTCAGCTCATCCATGCTAAAAGCCCACTCTTGATTTTCTTTCCAAACAGCAAAATGGTGTATTGCCAATTTACGACTCCACGGTTCCATATCATTAAAAACGAGCATAGCCTTTGTTCCAACAACAGTTAAACGCCTCTCACGATAAGAACTCAAGCGTGAAGTAAAAAGATGACTACGCACACCATTTGGAAAAATCATATGAATATGAGAAAAATCAGAAATCTGATCAACGACAGCAGCCCCCTCACCGCGAATTTCGGAAGGTTCACATCCTGTCAAGGCCAAAATCATTGAAAGATCATGAGGGGCAAGATCCCATAAAGCATCACTGTGTGTGTGAAATTTTCCAAAGCCTAATCTATGAGAATAAATATATCGCACATCTCCCACATCTCCATTTTTCACCAATTCACACATTTTTTCAAAAGCCGGATGAAAACGCAAAATATGGCCCACCATAAAAACTCGCTCATAGGCCTCAGCCTCCTGAACTTGGCGTTTAGCATCAGAAACATTTAGAGCTATTGGTTTTTCCACCAAAACATCTTTACCGCTTTTAACAGCACGAAGCACATTTTGCGTATGAAATTGTGGAGGCAGCGCTAACACCAGTGCATCAATATCTCGCTGAGTAAAAAGATCATCTGGTTTAACAACCTCTACACCATACAGTGTTGCAAAACTGGCAGCACGATCACTATCAATATCAGAAACTGCTGCTAAAGCCCCAAGAGAGTGAAGTGTCCGTATATGATTTCCACCCCAATGACCGCATCCTAAAACCGCTACACGTGGCACCATTTTCATGCCTTACCTTACTTTATCATATGAAAATTACACTTTTACATATCGAGGATAAAATAGAATGACAAGAGAAAAGCTTAAAAACGATGCTTGACATCTTACTATTCTACCCCTTATATCCGCAAAAGATGTAATTATTGACAATTATGATTGCTTATTTTGGCGGAGTAGCTCAGTAGGTTAGAGCAGAGGAATCATAATCCTTGTGTCGGGGGTTCAAATCCCTCCTCCGCTACCATTACTTTTTGTTGTGTATGTAGCTTGCCAGTGTAGCTGTTGTAGCTTTGTAGCTGTAGCTTGCCAGCAGATTTTGTATATTTTGCCACTAGGTTTTGTACCAATTTATTTTTTTTCAAAGAGTTTTAAAGGTGTTCTCAAAGGGTCTTCAAAGACCTTTCAAAGATCATTTAAAGCCTCTTTTTCTTTTCTGCTCAAAATCGCAATTTGAGATGATCAATCATTGAGTTGGAATCGTATTATTTGAAAAGCAGTGTGCATAAAATGGTATGACTTCTTTTAGCATAAATTGACTGATGATTTTTCTGTATCCTAAGCACATTATTCAGGACATTATTAAAAAGGGAAGCGTTTAAGGAATTCGGTCAACTTGACCAAATTGCTCTTCAGTATGCAATTGTGCAATGTTTGCACCATTGCTCCTTTTAGGAATTGGGTAAACAATACCTTATTGCTGTACTCATGCAATTGGATCAACTTGATCCTATTTCTCGTTTTAGCAATTGGTGCAAGTTGCACCTATTCCTTACCTCCACACCAAAATGCGAACTTTTGATTTTGGTCTCAATACTCTTCAACACCGATCAAAGGGTCAAGTTGTCCCTTTGATTTTCTGTCTCTCCAAGGTTTATTTTTCTCCTGCCTCTTTTCCCTTGTTTGGTGCCTCGAGTGTGATTTCTGTGGTGTATCCGCTTTGTTTTTCATAGCGGTGGGTGACGGTTGCAGCTTTCCATGGCCCATTGATTTGCCCACGAAACCCTTGCAATAAAAGAGGTTGATCCGCCATGATTTCGGGACGCCCCTCAAGGGTCAAAGAACCACTGCCTACAGCACGACACAACCTGTCCGACTCGGAAGCAGCAGCAGCTCGTGCTTCCTCCTCACAAGTGTAACAAGTGCGAAGACGCCGCACGGGACCGCTAAACCCTGTCTGATGCTTGACTTGGCATTGCTGCCCTTTTGAGCGATCAAAATAAGAAGCTTCAATAGTGCCATATTGCGTACGTGGCTCTAACGTGAATTCCCAGTTAGAACAGTCATGCTTATGAAGTTCGAGTGCTGGTAAATTGTCCCCGCTTAAAAATAAAAACTTATTGTCCTTGATCAAAAAACGTGCCCGCATGCGATCGGCAAGGCGGGTTAAAAAATCAACAGCCGATTGATCTGTGCGAATCACATAAGGCAAAGGTTTTTTAGTGAACTGGGGACTGACCTTTGCTTGATAGCCATGGCGTTTGGCGAGTGTCTCAACAATCTCACCAACAGTTTTGTGATCAAAATGCTCACTCACCTGTTCTTTGAGCTCTTTACGCATCGAGGCACTTTTGCCACAAAGGCGCAAGATCTCTCCATCACTGCCCCCACAACTTACAACCGATTCGACAACAAAACATCCCATAAATGCACTGATGCTGTTCTCATAACCAAAGATCACCTGTAGCGCACTGTTGCTTGAGGGAACCTCTAAATCATTGCCACTATCGTCAAACTCTGCTTCAAATGTATCGGCTTCATTCCCGGCATGGTCCGTAATGGTTGCGGTTAAAAGACGCTGGTAAAAAACCTCATGAACAGGTTTGTCTCCCACCTTGACCATAATAAAAGGGTGTGTACGCATTAATCCCATAACCGCTTCACCATGCTTTGGGGATTAGACAACACAAATTCAGGCAGAATGACCTTTAAGCCCCGTGGTAAAAACACACCATATTTGGCAATCTCTGGATTAGCTTCCAGTGTGGCTTCTAAATAGCCTTTGAGTAAACCAGCTTTCCTCCGGTCTCTGAACACTGCCATGGCATGGTGAAAGCAGAGGAGATCGAGGCTCATATCCTCTAGCTCTACAACAACATGCTTTTCTGATATCTTCATAGAGTTTATCCCACTTGGTATTGTCCCACCTGGTATTGTCCTTGTGGTTTTCCGCCATTAAAAAAGGGCAAGAGCGTAATGGAATAGCGGATGCGTTGGGATTGACCAGAGCGACTGATATAGTCATGGTCTTTATTGATCGTGGTGATTACTACGGGTCCATGGAGAAGGACACTATAGGTCGTATCATTGATCCAACGAAGCATCTGCACCGGCTTTGCTCTTCGGATAGTTGTAGTGATGGCATCTATCGCTACCCGGTCCCCAAATTCTTCTGGAAACCAAACCCCATGAATGGTTTTTGCATCATTGCCATAGCCGGTAAATTGCAAACTGGGTGCCTTTCCAAAACGCTCCATACAAACCCATGAGGCAGAAAACTCTTCTTCAAAAGATTAGAAATTTAGCCAGTCCACATAAAATTGATGCGGACCTAACATCATCAAAGGATCTCTCATAGGCTCCCTCCCCTCATTCTGTCCCGCCATGCAGGGCATTAGCGCGTGCCCGTTGCAAAGCATGGGCAACCGCACGACCAGTGGCCATGGGTTCACGCGCCCCATTAACATGCACCGTGACATTTTGATTGTGGGTGATGGTGGAACGCTCTTTGCCTCTTTGCTCTCTCGCAGATGAATTTACAGGAGAAGCTCCCGCAAATTGCACGATGGGTTGAATGGCTGTTTTGCCTCCCAAAAAACTTGGCAAAAACTCTCTTACATCAATGGACCCAATCCACCCCTTAATGCGGCTGGGCAAAGATTTACAATAATCCATCAATTATGAGATGGTGCCATAAAACCATCAACAATCCAATTGGCTAAATCTTCGCCGGCTTGTTCCATACCAGCCTTGGCACCCTCCGAGAGCTTTTCGCGGGCAAAAAAGCTCTTTCTAAACTGAAACTTCTTAAAATTCCCTTTTTACACTTCTCTCAAAGCAAAGATAAAACTGCCAAAACATGTGAAAGTCATCTAAGGATAATTGCATGAGACCATAACCGCTATAAACAAACTCCAATATTTGTATCGTATTATTGTAACGATTTACTTACGTATAAAAGAAGAAGATAAAATTGTAATACAACTAAAAGTTTATACGGTTAATCAAGAGAAATTATACAGCATCACAAAACATCAATTGTTTGAAGATTATAAGTAAAAAATTGATCAAAATAAAAAGCTTTTCTTATGAAAAAGAAAAGAGTTGCCCATGAGTAGATATTATAAGCTCTAACAAAGGACATAACTTGATAATTATACCGCAACAAACTAATAGAAACAGCCTTCTTGATAATTCTGGACACCATGTGCTAGCAAATTATGAACATACCCTTGACAACCTCTCCTTTTCTTCAAAGATAAAAGCCTAAAAAGAAAAAATAGAATAACAAACCATTATTCTACTTTGTATTAAAGCTCAGTTCACATTAAACCATTGCACTTATAGCGTATAACCTGAAATCTTAGCAGCTTTGAAAAAAATATGTCTGATTTTTCATTCTATTTCTAAGCAACATTTAGACACTCCTACCGCTCTTCAAGTCCGTACATATAATACATTTTTTCCCTCATGCTTTAAAACAAAGAAACAAATCCTATTATAACTTACTGCAACTTGCCGAAAATTGGGTGTCTTTCCCTATAACACCAAGATCTTTAATTAAAAGCGGTTTTCCTATTTCTCCATTATAGGCTTTAACGTGAATGGTCTTGCCTTTCACATCTATGAGGTAATAATCTCCATTAAAAAGCGCACCAGCTGTATAGATAGGGATATTTCCAAAAACCTTATCATTTTTCGCACGGCAATAAGACTGATAATGCGTGTGACCCACGAAGATTGCTTTAACATTATGAGAGGTAATAATTGACTTAAAAACCGACAAATCTTTAGCATTCTTTTTACGAATAAAAAAGGATTCACCATCAATAGAAGCAGCACGCGCATCATGAAAATTAATGATTGTCACTTTACCTCTTGCATCAGCAGCAGCTAAATCGTTCCTAAGCCAATCTAAAGATTTATTGATTTGCACTTCTGTAGACTGCCCCTTCAAACGAACCGTATAGCTTGGATAATTGTGAAGCTGCACATAGTGAACATCTCCATAATCCCAAGAATAACTCAAACTCCCCCTTATCGAGCGAATATTTTCACCCGAAATAGGAATCAAACTTTCAGTAACATCTGCATTGAAATGCGATAATTGACTACGGTATTTTTTGATTTCCGATACCATTCTTGAAACTGCACTTATAGCACAAGCATCTTTGTAAAAACTGAATTCTTGAGGATTTGTACAATTACCAACATTATTGGCATAATCGTGATTCCCTAGCCCCTCATAGACAGGTGCTCCAAGAGTTTTATAAACATGTTCATAATCATCATAGTTTTTTTGTTGTCCAAACTCCGTCAGATCACCATTGACAATATGGAATGCAGCCTTGTGCGCTTTTATCACACCAGCAACTTGCTCATTTATCTTTAACCATGGCTCTCTGTTTGATATTCCATTGGCATCACCAGAATTTAAACGCCACGGTTGCGGATCAGCCATAATAATAGCAGTATAATTTTTTGTAAGAGACTTTTCTTTCATCGACCAATCCATGAATGCATCATGATGAAGCCTCTTGTCTCTTTTTATTCTTTCAGAATCAAGATTAAAACAACCAGAGAGAGTAAAAGCAATCACGGTGATTACTAATTCAACTTTATATCTCATCAACCTATCACCATAAAAACGTTACATATTTTTATATTAAAAAAAATTCCTCAGAAGCAATTTTTTAGATTTTCTTGTCAAGAATGTGTCAAAAATTCGAAATAACGAAAGCAATAATCCTTCAATGAAGGTGCACTTTGATGATATAAAAGCACTGTTGATTTCAAGCCTTCAACTTCAAGAACTTTAATTGATTGAGATTTATAAGCTTGGGCTCGAGCTCTTTCAAATGTCATCGATACATCAACAGCTTATAAAAACTTAGTCATATACTATTAAAATATCCCCAACAGGAGAAAAAATGTATTCTTATACTAGAGCAGCCAACTCCTTTGGATATCAAGATCAAATATATTAGAATATTATGATAAATAAGGTATAAATAATCAAACGTGCTAGCAATAGTGTTTAAGTATTACCGTCATCACTCACTTTGACAAGCTATAAAAATGCAGAAGTATTACAGAAAATACTATCATTACTTTATAAAAAATAATATAAATTATGTAAGTATTATAATAATATTTATTATTTCTATAATATAGATTTACAATAAATTTAATTATATAATATAAATAATTACAAACACATTGTGTGTTAAATATAAATTCATACAAATTTAATATCAATTATTTTTTAAATTTGACAAAAAAACAAAAATATCTTACAAAATAAAAACAATTATTGAAATTAATAACAGCTATCCATTTTCACTTCTTCTTATAAAGTAAAGTTTGCGGGGAAATGAATATTGGGGGACTCTCATAAGGAGAATACTGGTGTATAAAACATCCCTTTTATCATGCACGGCTGCGGCTGCTATCATCCTATTCAACATCCAGTTCACTGCACATGCTGAAACTCTTAACGTTACCAACGAAGAAAAAGATATATCCGGAAAAACGTACGAGACTATTTATGTAAAAAACAAAGGAAAAATCACCGGCAATACTGTAACTGTAACTGGAAATAAAAACATAAATACAGAAACAGGTAGCGATAAATATGTTGTAACAGTTAAAGATGCTAACAGTGCGCTTAAATTAAATAACTTAAATATTCAAGGCACTGATTCTAATGTCCGCTTTGGTATTTCTGTAAAAGACGGCGCTAACATCAACCTGACTGGGGGGAATATTACAGCTTCTCAAACTGGCGTTTATATCGATGGTAGTAAGGATAATAGAAATATACTGCACAATGTAGTGATATCAGATAATAAAAATGAAGCATCATCACTTCTTGGAATAAAAATAAACAAGAAAAGTTTTATCACTTTAGAAAATGTAACAGTTAAGCAAGCACAAACTGCCATAGATGCATATGATTCCACAGTAAAAGTTTTAGGAGGATCATTTGATGCAGAAAAGACCGCAATATTTGCTCAAAAAGGCAGCAACATCACTTTAACTGGCGATGCAAACATTACATCTGATAACGTTGGACTCTATGCGGACGGTTCAAAGGCCATCATCAAAATGACAGGAGGGAGCATCACAGCGAAAGAGCAAGCAATAAAGACAACATTCCGTGGCCATATTATTGCTACAGATGTCACCCTAAAAACAAAAGATATTTATGGAATTGGTGTAGCTTGTGAAGACCTTAGCATAGTTGAATTACTTGGAAAGACAACGATTAATAATGCTTTCATCGGGATTCAAGTAATAGATGAGGCCACAATCAAGATGACTGGGGGAACCATTACAGCTTCTGCAGCTGGTGCTACATTCTTAAACAGTCACAGTTATCAATATGAAAACAAACTAGAAAATGTGACAATATCGAGTATTAAAAAGGATGTGCCACTGTTCTTTGGAATAAAAGCAGATGCAAGTTATATCTCTTTAAATAATGTAACAGTGACGCAAGCACAAACTGCCATAGAGGCATATGATTCCATAATGAACGTTTTAGGAGGATCATTTGATGCAGAAAGAACAGCAATATTTGCTCAAAACGGCAGCACCATCGCTTTAACTGGCGATGCAAACATTACATCTGATAACGTTGGACTCTATGCGGCAGGTTCAAACTCCACCATCGAAATGACAGGAGGGAGCATCACAGCGAAAGAGCAAGCAGTAAAGACAACATCCGGTGGCCATATTACTGTTACAGATGTCACCCTAAAAACAAAAGATGGTTATGGAACTGGTGTAGTTTCTAGTGACCTTGGTAGCATGATTGAATTACTTGGAAAGACAACGATTAATGATACTTTCTTCGGGCTTCAAGCACAAAACGGTGGCGCAATCAAGATGACTGGGGGAACCATTACAACTACTTCAACTAGTGCTATATTCTCAAACAGTAACAGTAGTGAAAACAAACTAGAAAATGTGACAATATCGGGTGTTGAAAAGGATGGGGCACTGTACTATGCAATAAACACAAATAAAAGTACCGTCACTTTAAAAGATGTAACAGTGGCTCAAACAGCCACCGGTGTATTTGAAAAAGGTGTATTAGCAGAGAATGATTCGACAATAACAATCTCGGGAGGATCATTTCATGCAAAAAATACAACAATATCTGCTAAAAGCGGCAGTGCCATCACTTTAACCAACAATGCAAACATTACATCTGATAACGTTGGACTCTATGCGGAAGGTTCAAACTCCACCATCAGCATGACGGAAGGAACCGTCACGGGGAAAGGTAATGCATTGGTTGCTGAAAATGGTGGACATATTACTGTTGCAGATGTGACCCTAAAAACAAATGATAGCGATAAGTCATCTGGTGTATTTTCTAATGGCGCAAACAGTGTAATTTTTCTTGAAAAAACAACGATTAGTAATAGTGAAACTGGGCTTGCAGCAATCGATGGTGGTGCAGTCAACATGACGGGAGGATCCGTAGCAGCGAACGAAACGGCGTTATTTGCAATCAACGGTGGGCATATTGATTTGACAAATGTTTCTGCAACAGCAGAAGTTTCTGGTTTGCAATTCGTAACTCACCCTACTACCAAACAAGATGAGCTAAATGATCCACAAAAACATCATAGCAATGAAATCAATCTGACCAATGCAGAGCTTCATGCTGAAAATGGCACAGGAATTTTCATTAGAGCTTTCACTAACGCTAACATTAAAAATAGTGCTGATCTGTCAATTGGTACAGTTAATCTCACAAATTCAGAAATCCATGCCGACGTGTTATTAAGGGACGGCCTCTTTACAAAAAAAGAAAGCTTTTGGGAAGAGAAAGATATTGAAGAGAAATATATTAATGAGATCTCCAATGGCACCTTCACATTAAGCGCTGATCATTCAAATTTAGAAGGCAGAGCGAATATTGCTAAAGACAGAAATGTACGTTTTGATCTAAAAAACAAGACAACATGGACACTAAAGACCAGTACAAAAGAAAAAGATGCTGATGGCAATCTGCTTGATATTGCTCAAAGATCACGTTCTGATATTTCCACGCTTAATTTCGATAACAGCTCTATTATCTTTAATGGACCAACAGAAGATCATTATCACACATTGCATATAGGTTCTGGTAAACCAGATACGCAAGCCGTCTACAACGCCTCTGGTGATGCAAAGATTTACTTCAACATTGCTTGGAGTGATGGCGTAGCAAGTGCCGATCAAAAAACCGATAGACTTCTGATCCACGGTGATGTCTCAGGCTCCACAACAGTTTATATCAAAAGCGATTCAGGAGATGAAAGTAGTGTAATAAATGCCTCTGATCCTTCCAATATAGGTGGCCTCTCGCTCATTCAAGTTTCTGGAAAAGCACAAGAAGACTCTTTCAAACTCGTAAATGGCTATACCACAAGAAATCGTTTGCCTTATAAATATACGCTAACGGCCTATGGACCAGAGTCAAGCCACGGACAAGCCGATGTTGCACAAAGCCTCTTTGATGAGAAGAATGAAAATTTCTGGGATTTCCGCTTACATAAAGAAATTCTTGAAACGGGTTCTGGTTCTGGTCCAAGTGTGATCGTCCCTGTAGCACAAACGGCCAGTTACTTAGTCATGCCAAATGCTCTCTTCTACAGTGGATTAACCGATATAGCTAAACAAAACGCACTCTTAGCCAATATCAGAACATCTGTCTTAGGAAAAGAAGAAGAAAAACAAACCGGTTTCTTCCTCTATACTTACGGAAACACAGGAACCTTATCTTCTGAGCGTGGACCTCTCAAATATGGTTATGGTGCTAATATCCGCTATGCTGCTCTCCAAGCCGGAGTCACATTCGCGACATTAGAAGGACAAAATACCACAACACATTTCGGTCTTGTAGGCACCTATGGGCGGCTGTCTTTCACTCCAAAGGATATGAATGATGTAAGTAAGAGCACATGGGATAAATGGTCACTAACAGCTTATGGCAGCGTGCAGCATGACAATGGTTTCTATATGGATACACTGTTATCCTATGGAATTCTAAAAGGAGATATCGGCAATGCTATCATTGGCAAAACCGCAAAATTGAAAAATGCCAAAATGTTGAGTATCTCCACCACTGTTGGCAAAGAGTTTGCAACTAGAATGGAAGGTTTAACATTTGAGCCACAAGCACAAATTGCCTATCAACATTTGATGTTTAATACCATTGAAGATGCTGATAATTTTACCGTTGATATGAAAAATCCTTCTCAATGGTTGATCCGTGTTGGTGGACGTTTGACAAAAACCATTTCCACTGAAAGCAACCGTCCAATGTCTTTCTATGGAAAAGTAAACTTGATCAAAACCTTTGGTGATAATGGTACCATTCATATTGGTAGAAACTTTGACCTTGATCCTATGGGACCTGCAATTGAAGGCGGCGTTGGCATCAATGCACAACTCTCCCACAATTTCTCGCTTCATGGTGATGTCAGCTATCAGCAAAAGCTTCAGAAAACTGGTATAAGTGGTGCAAGCTTTTCAGGTGGCATACGCTATCAGTTTTAAAACAAAACTGTCAAAACAGCGTATTTCTTTTCTATGCATTAACAAAAAAGGCAGCCACAATATGCTGCCTTTTTTATTTATAAAATCTGTTTTTCTTTCAAAGAACCTCTTCTTAAAAAGCAAAAACAACAAAAATAGTTGAATCATTCTCGTGTACCATTGAAAATGGTTTATCATAGCTTTTTCTTTTTTTAAGAATAAAATTTTAGCATTTTTTGATAAATAAGAGCTAATACTGTAAAAAATAAACAAATCAAAAACAATAAAAAATTAAACTATACCCTAAAGAATAAATTTTCCTAGAACACATAGCATTATTAATCACCTATTATTTTTTACAAGCTTAATGCTCTTCTACAATGAAAACTTCTAAACATAAATTTATAATCAACAAACTGTACAACAAATACATAATGCGTGTTATGAGTCATCTGTATGATTCATAATATTGTATGCCTGATAAAGTAAAAAATATAAGAGTTAAAATTTCTCTCAATAAATTATATCGATAAAGATTTCACACTATAAAAAATACAAAAACTCTCTATTACAACAAAGATACTAAATACTTCTCAAAATCTAAAATAGAAAAATGTATTTTCTCTTTTGGAAAATCGATCATACTCTTTGCTCTCTATGGACAATAGGCTCTATACTTGCTTCAAAGAACTCCTTTGTATAATCATGTTGCGCATGTAGATTACGCAATTCATCATTGCTAAGCTCTTCAAGAATAATCCCTTTATGCATAATCCCAACACGTTCACAAATATGTGCAACAACAGCAAGATCATGGGATACCATCAAATAAGTAAGTTTTTTTCTTTCTCGCAACGATTTCAACAAGTTTAAAATTTCAGCCTGTACCGACACATCCAATGCAGATGTTGGCTCATCAAGCAATAAAACCTCTGGCTCAATAATCAAAGCACGTGCAAGAGCAATACGCTGACGCTGCCCCCCAGACAACTCATGAGGATAACGATAAAGAAATGAAGAATCTAAACCAACAGAATCTAAAGCATCCTCTACCCGCTCCTTTTGATTATCCATACCATAGATTTTGAGAGATTCAGAAAGAACCTTATGAACCATTTTTCTTGGATGAAGCGAAGCATAAGGATCTTGAAAAACCATTTGAATACAGCGTAAAAAATCTTTACTTCGTTTTTTTTCGACTTCTTGTCCAGCAAAAAGGAACTCTCCACTATAATCTGGAATAAGCCCCACCAATGTATTCAAAATAGTTGATTTTCCACATCCGGATTCACCAATTAAACCATAAGCTTCACCACGCTTAATATGAAAATTAACATTTTTAACAACTGTTACTGCCTTATGCCTACGGCCAAAAGTTACAGATAAATTAGAAACATCAATAATATTCTCACAATTTGTCATGGGGAACCTCCTCAACACCATTAACAATCGTAGGATTATACAACCAATCAGGATCACGCTCAGGAACAGCCAAAACATCAACAGGATTATCAAGCCGTGGCAAACTCGCGAGCAAAGCCTTGGTATAAGGATGACAAGCGTGAGACAAATCAGAAGCTGGCAACTCTTCTAACACGCGGCCTGCATACATTACCAAAATACGATCACAAAAATCAGCAATCATATTCAAATCATGACTAATGAAAATAAGTCCCGTTCCAGACTTTGTCACCAGTTCATCTAATACGGATAAAACTTGTCGTCTTACTGTAATATCAAGCGCAGATGTTGGCTCATCGGCAATAATTAAATCAGGTTTTGGAATGAGCATCATTGCAATCATCACGCGCTGCCCCATTCCCCCAGATATTTCATGAGGAAAGAGACGCATCACATGTTCAGGATTACGAATATGAACAGATTCTAACATAGATATAGTCTGCTCCCGCGCTTCTCCTTTTGAAACGCGGTAATGAATACGGTAAGCCTCCATAATCTGCTCACCAATCCGTATTAAAGGATTAAGTGAATATTTGGGGTCCTGTAAAATCATTGAAATACGCTTACCTCGGATTTTTCGCATCTGAGGTTCACTTGCAGTCAATAAATCAACATCATCGAAACGCATTTTCTTAGCTTTAACAATTGCTGATTTTGGGCTCAACCTTAGTATTGCGCGCCCAGTCATCGATTTTCCAGATCCGGATTCACCAACAATTCCAATTTTTTCTTTTCCGACAGAAAAACTAACACCGCGTACAACTTCTGAAATGCCGCGCGCTGTAGGAAAAGAAATACGTAAATCTTTTACTTCTAATAATTTATTACCCATTGCGTGGATCCAATACATCACGAAGACCATCACCTAAAAGGTTGAAAGCAAGACTTGCAAATAATATTGCACAGCCTGGTATTGCTGCTAACCACCAATTTGTCATCATAAACTCCCGCCCTGAAGAAAGCATCGCCCCCCATTCAGGACTTGGAAGTTGGGCTCCTAACCCTAAAAATCCAAGACCAGCAGCCGTTAAAATAATTCCAGACATATCTAAAGTTAATCGTACAATTACTGAAGGAATACACATAGGTGCAATATGAAACAAAATAATCCGCCAAGCAGAAGCTCCCTGCAAGCGAACAACAGAAACATAATCAGAAGAACGTATCGTCAAAGTCTCAGCACGTGCTAAACGTGCGATTGGCGGCCATGCTGCAATTGAAATTGCAATAGAAGCATTTTCGATCCCAGGGCCCAATGCAGCGGAAAAGGCAAGAGCTAAAATCAAACCTGGAAAAGCAAGAAAAATATCGACAACGCGCATGAGTACGGTATCAACCCATCCCCCCATATAACCAGATACAGTTCCAACGATAAGTCCTATTGGACCTACAATAACTGTTGTGAGAAAAACAACATAAAGAGTAATACGGGAACCAAAAACAAGGCGACTAAAAATGTCACGTCCTAATTCATCTGTCCCAAAATAATGTGCCATAGAGGGTGGCTGCAACCGATTTCCCAGATCATTGCTAAGAAAATCATGCGTAGCAATCCAAGGAGCAAAAAGTGCACATATGATAATAATACAAATAATAAGCAGACCAAATACAGCCGAAAAGTTATGAAAAAACTTAACCAGTGCGTGATAAATTCTTTGTATGTTCGCTTGAATTATGGACCCTGGAACAGGGGCGTTTAACCAACAGCCCAAAGAAGATGATGATTGCGATTTATGATGATTACTGACTGTCATATTCAACGTGTCCTTGGATCAAAAATGCGATAAAGCAAATCAGAAAATAAATTAATGGCGACAAAGATAAGTCCTACAAGTAAAGTACACCCTACAACTGCATTCATATCTCCGGCTAAAAGAGCATTTGTCAAGTAATGTCCAAAACCAGGCCAAGCAAAAACTGTCTCCGTCAAAACAGCCCCTTCTAATAAAAAAGCATAAGAAAGCGCTACAACGGTAATAACCTGAACAGCAGCATTCCTAAAAGCATGCCCCCAAACCGTTCGCGCCCACGATAACCCTTTTACACGTGCAGTAATGATATATTCCTGATTGAGCTGCTCAATCATAAACCCACGAGTCATACGGCTAATATAAGCCATAGCACCGAACGCTAAGATCAAAGCTGGCATAATAATGTGACTAAAGACATTACCAAAAGCCTCCCATTGTCCTTGGCTCGCCGTATCCCAAAGGAAAAATCCTGTTTTTGGTTCAAAAGAATATTCATAAAGAAAATCAAGTCGTCCTGGACCACCAACCCAGCCAAGCTTGGCGTAAAATATTAATAATGCCATGAGCCCAAGCCAAAATGTCGGGGTAGAATAACTCAAAAGTGTAAAAATACGGACGACATAATCAATAAATGAATCGCGATACATGGCTGCAAAAACACCAAATGGAATCCCAAGACATGTGCCAATAACAATAGCAACGGTTGCAAGCTCTAATGTTGCAGGAAATACGCGCATAATATCAGTTAAAACAGGACGCCCAGAAGTTAAAGCATCTCCAAAGTCAAATAAAAATACACTATGAAGATACTTCCAATATTGGACAATCAACGGCTTATCAAGACCCAGTTTATAATACATTGCATCATAAGCTTCCTGACTGATATTATCACCAAGAATAGACAAAACAGGATCTAGAGGAAGAAGATGTCCAAGAAAAAAAGTAATCGTCACCAACCCAAACAATGTGCTAACAACTGAAATAAGAAGTTTCAAACCCTTGAACAAAAAATCCCATAAAAATAATTTCTTCTGCTTTTCTGATACAGCTCTTTCAGTCTCTGAAAGTGGCAAAACCATTATAAAAATCCCCTCTGTAGCGACAAAATATAAAGCGAATACTTTTTTTCATATAACGAAACAATCTCTTATTAGGCATGTTCTACAATTCTTTTCTATAATGTGCCCCTTTTTATTTTTCTGCTTCATTGTAGTAAAGTCTGTAACTATTCCATACCCATTTTTTGACGTCAGATCCCATACCAACAGTATAATATGTCTGAAATAAATATACCATAGGACCATGCTCTAGCACATAATGCTGTAAAGTACGATATTGCACAATACGCTTATTGGGATCTCGCTCAAATAAAGCATGCATCACCATTTTATTAATATTTTCATCATAATATCCAGCGCGCCAAGCTAAATACATATTGTGCTTTTTTGTAAATGTTGGATCAGGATTAAATACATGATTTAATGAAGCAGGATGTCCATCAGGATCAGCACTTCCCCACCCCATAAGTGCAGTATCATAATTTCCACCCCGTACACGGCTCAACAATTGATTTTGTGCCATTTTTTCAATTGTAAGCTCAACACCAATTTTGCGTGCATTGGCTTGAATAGACTGCGCAACAGATGACATATAACTAAGGCTTCCAACTAAAAGATTAGCTTTAAAACCGTTAGGATAGCCAGCCTCAGTAATCAACTGTTTTGCTTTTTTCAAATCCAACTTAAAAGGCAACCCTTCTTTTTCATCCAACGCACCTGGAACACCCAAGGACATATAAGTTGCTCGGGGAATAGCAATCCCCTTCAAAACAGTTTTCCCAAGACCCTCATAATCGACCAAATAACGAAGTGCCAATCTGACCTTTTCATTCGCAAAAATTGCATTCTTATTATTTAATGATAGATAAATAATCTGCGGGCGTAAAACACGACTAATTTTGACTGGGCCTCCCTTCTTTTCAAGATCTAAAATATCCTCTGCAGAAAGATCACGGACGATATCCACATCACCTTTTTCCAAAAGAAGTCTTTGACTTGATGAATCCGCTACATGCTGCACAACAATCTGCTTAATTTTAGGCACATCACCCCAATAATGCTGTGTAGCCTCTAACACAACTTTATCCCCTGGAGACCAGCTCACCAATTTATAAGGTCCAACACAAGCAGAATGTGTCGCCAAATATTTATTCCCCATATCACCGTTAATACTCTGCACTTCAATTGTTTTCCGATCAAGTAAGGCAGAAGCATAAGATTGTCCAATAACAGTCAATATAAGTTGAATCGGATAAGGTTTATCGAATTTTAATTGTAGAGTCTTATCATCAAGAGCCTGAATATTTGTTTCAACATTGTTTTTGGTAAACCCATAATCCATTAAAGATTGAGCATAGCTCAATCCTAATTTAATAATCCTCTGCATCGACCATACCAGATCTTGCGCTGTCGCCGTCCTCCCATCATCAAACTTCAAATCATCACGAAGATGAAAAACTATTCTTTTACCATTATCTAAAACGTCCCAAGATTGTGCCATAGCAGGGCGAATTTTTGTGGGATCATGCTCATCATATTGCACTAACGCGCTGCAAATATTCGTCAATAACTCACTCGTCACAACCTCAACAGTTTGCGCTGGATCAAAACTACTAATTGAATCAATATTCCAAGCCATCACCAATATATCTTTAGATGAGGCACTAAATGCTGATGTTACAACCCCATTCAAAAAAACGATTGTACTTAATAAAATAGAAAAACTTTTCAACATTCTTTTTTTCCCATTTTATCTCTTCCTATTGTATTCCTGTACCTTGTCACACAAAGTGATTATGATTTTGCTCTTTTAAATAGCATGGCATCAAACATCAACTTCATTTAATCGCACCAAGCATCTATAAAGTAATTCTCTTATATATCAATCTATATTCGGAATGCAGAGAATCTGTAACGATAAACAAAAAAACCTCCCCAATATAAACTTCCCATATTCATCCCCCCTATAAACGACCTTAATCATATACTGCACAAAGATCCCTCACAGTTTCATCCTTAAAAAACTGAAGAGCTTTTATATGGGAGAATATTTTCATCATGCAATTATGATTAAGCTCTTTTTAGCTTTGATAACATCAAAAAGACACGCTTATTTTTCAATTGCACTATAAAAAATACGCGGTGCACTATTCCAAACCCATTTTTTGACATCAGGAGTCATCGCGACAACGCTATACTGTTGAAAGATAAACGCATAAGGTCCTTTTTGCATCAATTCACGTTGTAAATCAGCATAGAGTTGTGCCCGTTTTTGCGGATCTTTTTGAAATAACGCCTCTTCAACTTTTTGATTCATCTGGGCATCAAAATACCCATGCTGCCAACTAGGATAGGCTGTATTTCTAGCCTCAAAACGATTATCTGGATTATAAACAAGACGTGAAGCCATGGTATGAGGATCCGCAGAATCGTTATTCCATCCGATAAAAGCCGTATCAAAAGCCCGTGCATTCACTTTTGAAAACAACTGTGTACCTGCTACACGTTCAATTTTAAGACGCACGCCCGCCTGTGCAGCACTATCTTGAAGTGACTGAGCAAGTAACAAAGTATAAGGAGTGTTTGACACGAGAAAATTTGCCTCAAATCCATTCGGATAACCAGCTTCTGCTAAAATCTGCTTGGCTTTTGCAATATCAAGTTTAAAGGGTTGCCCTTCTTTTTCATCTAAAGCCCCAAAGTTGCCAAGAGGAATAAAACTGGCCCGTGGGATACCAATCCCTTTGAGAAGCTTCTTGCCAAGACCTTCATAATCTATGAGATAACGCATCGCCAAGCGCACTTTTTCTTTAGCAAAAATAGGATTCGTCGTATTGAATCCCCAGTACATCATAGTTGGCACTAACACTCTTTCAACTTTAACATCTGTTGTTTTTTGCAGATCTGCAAGATCTTCAGGTGTCAAATTACGAGCAACATCAATATCATGTTTTTGCAACAACAAACGTTGTGTTCCGGGCTCTGCAACATGGCGAATTAAAATCTGCTTCAGTTTAGGCGCTTGTCCCCAATAGTGAGAGCTTGCACGCAACAAAAGAGCTTCTCCAGGGCGCCAACTTTTTAACTGATAAGGACCAACACAAGCAGCATGACTCTTCAAATACTGATTTCCAAAATCGCCATCTTTTTCGTGTTTCATAATCGTCTTACGATCAAGCAAAGCTGTTGCACGACTCGCAACAATATTATTAAGAATAAGTTCTGCTGGATAAGGTTTATCAAATTTCATCACAACTGTTTTCTTATCAGGAGCTTGCAAAGCATCATCAACATTTTGTTCTACAATTCCATATTCATTAAAAATTGCCGCATTACCCATCTTCAATTTGACAACCCGCTTCATACTCCAAACAAGATCATTGGCATTGGCTGATCTGCCATTATTAAACTTCAAACCATCACGCAAATGAAAAGTAATCACCGTACTGTGATCATCACCTGAAACATCCCAATGCGTTGCTAAAGCAGGAACAATTTTAGTAGGATCATCTGTCGCAGTACTCACCAAGTTATCACAAATATTGTAAATAATTTCACTTCCATAAACATCATTAAGTTGTGCGGGATCAAACGTACTGATTGCATCAAGATTCCAAGCCATCACAAGGGTATTAGCCGGTATTTTTGCTGAAACTTGTTGTGCAACCATCGCCAATGCCATAAGAGCAGAAACAAGAGAGCTGCTACTTTTCAATATTGTTTTCTTCAAGTTCATAAACTTTTCCCTTTATTTATTTTTATCAATTAATGACGCTGAAATAATATAGCAAATTTATAATTATAACATTGAATAAATACGTTCTAATCGCCTATATTTTTAATCATCTACACAGAGTCATCTACTTGATAAATTCATTGACTTACGTCTCAATAAACCATAGCGAACATGCAATATGTGTTTTACTAACCAGTATTACATTCTTTTCATAACCTCTTTGCATATGATATATGCACTATATCAGTTCCCTATTAATCATCAATAAGCCTTGTCGCCCCAAAAAATAGTGAGCTTTAAAAAAATCATTACGCAAAAATTTATGAATTCATTATTCTATTCCTTTAGGCGACATTTAAAATAAAATATGCAAACTTTAAAAATAGTCATCCCCCTCAAACACTCAGTTTCAAGATGCGGCGCATCTTTACTACATGACCAAAACGGCACTGAAACAGCAGAAAGACATAAGAAAATATCTTTTCTAAAACGCTACCCCCTACAAAAATCTGCTTAATCTTTTGAAAACTAAGTGTCAAAAGTTTTACGTTTTTACCAACAAAACCAAACGCGTTAACAAAGATAAAGGAAAAATGAGAAGAATCATTCCTTCCACGCTTTATCTTTTGAAAAATAAAGCTTACAATAAAGGAATACACACTAAAATGCATTCTCTCATTGAGAAAAATAAAATTCATTAGACGTTTCCCCCCTAAAGACATAACGAATATAAACCCTTCTAAACTTTAGTGTGCATCATTGCTTTACCACTATAAAAATAGAGCAGAAAACAACATACAGCAACAGAACTCTCGTTTCCAGCGGAAACATACAGAGATTCAACGAAGCGATGTAGCGGATACAAGCCTGCATGAGCTTAATTATCTTCCAAAAAATTGGAGCTCATACACCGTAAAATTATTCTCTAATGGAAAAAAGTTATCAGATAATAAAATCTAACACAAGCAGCTTGAGTCATTTAATTTCAATTTTTCCTAACTGCATTTTGTTTTATACTGCTTAAGCAAATATTGAGCAAGAAATCATCACACAAATAAACTAACAGTCACACAACCCAAGAAAAATGTAACAATAACACCACATCTAAAGATGATTTTGCATTCATCAACAAACATGATAAAATATTCATTAATTATAACGGTCATATCATTAACGGAAATAAAAAAACCTCTTCTAAACCATTACAAATGCCAAAGACTGTTTCCCAACATTGAGAGCTAGTAAATGTGTGATGGTGCCGATTTGCTCCTTTATAAACCTAAAGATGGAGTACACTATGGACTTATCTGTCATACCATTCACGGGCTGCGTCGCGAAATGGGCTTTGGTGTACTAAATATTTCTTTAAAACATACAAGACATCACCATGATCTAACTTCAGATACATAACAGTTAAGATATCGCTCCTTTTTGCGTCTGTCTTTTCATCCTCAAAATTATACCTTTATCGTTTTTAGTGCCAACAACAGTAGAAAATCATTAATATTGTATAGTTTGTATATTTCAATTATCTTATGTAGTGGAATTGTATAATTCTATACATTGATTAAATAATTCAATTATTAGCCTATTGATCACTGCCCTTACGAAAGAAACTTTACCAATTTATCGGCAAAAACATCCTTCAAGATGATCATTGACAATTCCTACGGACTGCATAAAAGCATAACAAATCGTAGGACCAATAAATGTCCAGCCACGTTTCTTCAAATCTTGAGAAAGACGAAGAGAAGCAGGAGTTATGGGATGAGCCGACAGTGTTTGAAAGTCTATCTTTTCATAATGTTCTGATTGTGGTGGCTGAAAACACCAAAAATAGTGGGATAAACTCCCCCACTCCATTATAATTTCTTGTGCTCTCAATGCATTATTAAGCACTGATCGAATTTTTCCTTGGTGGCGAACAATATCTTTGTTCTGCATCAACATTTGCACCTTTAACTCATCATAATGAGCAATTTTTTCAAAGTCAAAATGATCAAATGCAATGCGAAAAGAAGAGCGTTTTTTTAAAATTGTCAACCAAGAAAGCCCCGCTTGGAAACCTTCAAGACAAATTTTTTCAAACAAATGGATATCCTCAAAAACAGGCTTTCCCCATTCATTATCATGATAAGCACAATAAAGTGGATCAGTTCCGGCCCATGCACAACGAATTTTTCCATCCACTCCCTTAAGAAGACCTTCCGCAAGCATGGCATTCACCGTATTAAAAGAGCATTCCTTGATCATCGCTAGGCGACTTTATTTGCCTATGTTTTGAACGTTTAGCGGAAACAGGCTCTTGTGTTGCAACACGGACATCACCATCAAAAAAACGCAAATTTACGTGCCCGGTTTCAGGAAACTGAACCAAGCGTTTAATCGGCTTATTCTCTTTTCCCAAAGCCAAAACAAAACCGCGCTCCAAAATATTCTGATATGAAGTGCTTCTTAAAAGCCTAGATACTACCTCTAACCCAGCACGTTGTTTTTCCACACTACGTACAAAAGCACGCTGAAGACGTGCCGTATATTCCTTTGTATTGCGTTGTGCTTTTTCAGTATTAAGCAAACGCGGTGAAAGACGCACACCAAGTGCATGAAAAGAAAAACGTTTTTTATCGTAGCTCACACAAAGAGCACGCTGTAATCGACTTGAAATTTCATCAAAACCACGCCGTGGTAGAGCAAAAAGTTGATCGGCAGTCGGAAGAGCTCGTAGAGCAGCCCGCAGTTTTTGTCGATAAAAATCAAAATAACGCGCAAGTCCCGTGCGCAAACGTGCACCAAGCGATGCCACCAGCACCTCGAGATCAAGCTTAACAGGAACAGCCCGTTCTGCTGCAGCGGTGGGAGTTGGAGCGCGCCAATCAGCCACATAATCAATCAAGGTCCAGTCCGTTTCATGCCCAACAGCAGAAATAACAGGAAGAGAAGATTCATAAACAGCACGAACAACAGCTTCGTCATTAAATCCCCACAAATCTTCTAAACTTCCCCCTCCCCGTGCAACAATAAGAAGATCAGGCTTAGGAACAACGCCTCCTAAAGGCAACGCATTAAACCCTTCAACAGCAGCAGCAACTTCCCTTCCACTTGTTTCCCCCTGAACACGTACAGGCCAAACTAAAATATGCAACGGAAAACGATCAGATATACGGTGAATAATATCACGAATAACAGCACCTGTTGGTGATGTTACAACGCCTATAATTCGAGGCATATAAGGCAAAGTTTTTTTCTTAGCTTCATCAAATAAACCTTCTTCTAAAAACTTTTTCTTACGATTTTCAAGAAGTGTCATCAAAGCACCAACCCCTGTTGGTTCAAGAGCCTCAATGACAATTTGATATTTTGATGATCCTGGATACGTCGTAAGTCTACCAACAGCAACCACTTCCATCCCTTCTTCAGGAGGAAATTTGAGCTTTTCCATCACTCCACGCCAAATAACAGCTTCCAACCGCGCCTTATCATCTTTTAAAGCAAAATAAGCATGTCCTGAAGCATGAGCACCACGGTAACCTGATATCTCCCCACGCACCCGTACATAACCAAACTTTTCCTCAACAACACGCTTTAAAGCCCCTGCTATTTCGGAAACAGTAAATTCCGCAACATTCGTTGCACTTATTTTTTCATCAAACAAATTTGCCATTTTTCAATTCACGGAAATTGAAATATTCAGTCTTAACATTCACACAAACACATTTTTAATTTTAACGAAATTGATTTCCTCCCAACATCTCAAAGGATGGAGATTACTATCAGTCCACCGGACTAGCTTCTCTCGGTGGGGTTACACCTGCTGACCACTCCATGCGGTTTACTTCATAGGCGCGACAGCCAAGCCCTACCCTGAATACTGATCACGATATCTAAAAACACTTAATATGTAAAGCTTTTCATGCCTTATATCACCGCTCTAAACAACAGTATTTTATGGCGTAATAAGATAAAAGAGCTCTTTAAATAGCGTATCTTGAAATTACATTCTATACACAACATATCAATGCGCTACCGATAAGCTTCAACGTATTGCAAAGTTCTTAACCCCCATACAAAACGCTGAAGTTATCATGATTTCATTCTTGTTGTATTTTACAGCATTAAAATCCACTTATTTTTCAATTGCACTATAAAAAATACGTGGAGCACTATTCCAAACCCATTTTTTGACATCAGGTGTCATCGCTATCGTGTGATACGTCTGATAAATAAAAGCATAAGGTCCTTTCTGCATAAATTCACGTTGCAAATCAACATACATTTGCGCCCGTTTTTTGGGATCTTTTTGAAACAACGCATCTTGAACCTTTTGATTCATCGTTTCATCCAAATACCCATGGCACCAACTCGCATAGCCTGTATTTTTAGCCTCAAGCCGATTATCTGGATTATAAATAAGGCGTGAAGCCATTGTATGAGGATCCGCAGAATCATTATTCCATCCGAAAAAAATTGTATCAAAAGTACGTGCAGATAGTTTTGAAAATAACTGCGTGCCTACGAAGCGTTCAATTTTAAAACGCACCCCCACCTTTTTTGCATTGTCTTGGAGAGACTGAGCAATAGGCAAAGCAAAAGGATAAGGAGAGGCTCCGGCAAAAATACTGGCCTCAAAACCATCCGGATAACCCGCCTCTGTTAAAAGTTGCTTTGCTTTTTGGAGATCAAGTTTAAAGGGTTGTCCTTCTTTTTCATCCAAAGCTCCAAGATTACCAAGAGGAATAAAACTTGCACGTGGAATACCAACATCTTTGAGAAGCGTCTTACCGAGACCTTCATAGTCAATAAGATAGCGCATCGCTAAACGCACTTTTTCATTGGCAAAAATTGGATTTGTCACATTGAACCCCCATATGATCACGGATGGCTCTAACACTCTTTCAACTTTAATATCCGTTGTTGCTTGGAGATCTGCCAAATCCTCTGGCATCAAATTACGTGCAACATCGATATCGTGTTTTTGCAACAATAAACGTTGTGTTCCAGGTTCCGCGACATGGCGAATTAAAATCTTCTTCAATTTAGGCATCTCACCCCAATAATTGGAGCTTGCACGCAACAAAATCCCTTCTCCAGGACGCCAACTCTCTAGCTGATAAGGACCAACACAAGCAGAATGGCTTGCCAAATACCGGTTTCCCATATCACCATTTTTTTCGTATTTCATGAGTGTCTCACGATCAAGCAAAGCAAGGGTACGACTAGTGGCAAAATGGCTAAGAATGAGCTCTGCTGGATAAGGTTTATCAAATTTCATCACCACCGTTTTGTCATCCGGTGATTGAAAAGCCTCATCAACGTTTTGTTCTGTGATACCATATTCATTAAATGTCGCCGCCGCAGCCATCTTCAATTTAACAACCCGCTTCATGCTCCAAATCAGATCATTGGCATTCGCAGGACGACCATCGTTGAACTTCAAACCATCACGCAAATGAAAAGTAATCACCGTACTGTGATCATCACTTAAAACATCCCAACTCTTCGCTAACGAGGGAACCATTTTAGCAGCATCATCTGTAGCTGAAACAACTAAATTATCACAAACATTGACAAGAACTTCATTACCATAACGATCATTGATTTGTGCGGGATCAAATGTACTTATTGGATCGAGATTCCAAGCCATCACAAGCGTATCAGCAGGTGTTTTCGCTGAAACTTGTTGCACAAACATCCCCATTGCAAAAACAGCAGAAACAAAAGAACTGCCTTTTTTCAATATTCTTCTTTTCACGTTCACAGAATTTTCCTTTTAAGATTTAAGGTTATTGTATAAATTCCCCATGCAGAAAAACGTGCTTAATAATTAAGTTTAGACGAACGATAGGCTCCTAAAGATCAAACTTTAAAATCTTCAAGAATAAGCACCTCTTGCCAATGACTCCTCCTGTCTACACTTATAAGCCAAACTAAAACATACAAAGGAAAACACTCTGATATACAATGAACGCTCACCAACAACAGAGCTTATTCACGATATCATAACGCCTACTATCGAAGACTATAAAACCAGTATTTTTTATCTTGTTAAGCAAGCTTGTCTCGTATTTCTTCCGGCGTATTCTATACCATCAAAGCACTACCCCTTTTGGCTCAAGTACCTTAATAACAAAGAGCCTTCATAACAATTTGACTATTTGATAAAACAGAAAAATTCGTTAGTTTGCCAAATGCAACGACTTTTATTTCTTCTTCAAAAGAAAATTTAATTTTTTCATCACTCCCCGTAAAATAGCACCCTTCAATTGGCATCTCATCATCTTTCAAAGCAAAAGAAAATATGAACACCATAAAAAACTGATATCCCTTGTATACCCCTCATAACAAAACTTTCCTTCAACATCGCAAAACCTTTGCACCTTTAGCACGACTAAATTCCGCGACATTTGTTACACTTCGTTCTTTATGTTATACTCAGTTTTTTAACAAATAAATTGACCTCTTTCTAATTCAGAGAAATTGAAATATCGATCTTAACATCCACTTCAATACACCTATAATGAGAATGAAAAATCTCTTTAAACGAATGTCTTGAAAAGATATTCAACAATATATCACGCATTACTTATGATCTTCGACGCATTGCAAAGCTTAAAATTTATACAATACGCCGAATATATCATGACAATGCCCTTTATCTATTGAACAGCATTGAAGACACTCTTATTTTTCAATTTTACTATAAAAAATATGTGGCGCACTATTCCAAACCCACTTTTTGATATCAGGCGTCATCGCGATAACGGTATATTTCTGAAAGATAAACGCATAAGGTCCTTTTTGCATCAATTCACGTTGTAAATCAGCATAGAGTTGCGCTCGTTTTTGCGGATCTTTTTGAAACAACGCTTCTTCAACTTTTTGATTCATCGTTTCATCCAAATACCCATGCTGCCAACTAGGATAGGCTGTATTTTTAGCCTCAAGCCGATTATCTGGATTATAAACAAGACGTGAAGCCATTGTATGCGGATCCGCAGAATCGTTATTCCATCCGACAAAAATCGTATCAAAAGCCCGTGCATAAAGTTTAGAAAACAACTGTGTACCGGCCATCCGTTCAATTTTAAGACGCACCCCTGCCTTTGCGGCACTATCTTGGAGTGACTGAGCAACTAACACCCTATAAGGAGCATTTGATACGAGAAAATTTGCCTCAAATCCATTCGGATAACCAGCTTCTGCTAAAAGCTGCTTGGCTTTTGCAATATTAAATGTAAAGGGTTGCCCTTCTTTTTCATCTAAAGCCCCAAAGTTGCCAAGAGGAATAAAACTGGCCCGTGGAACACCAACACCTTTGAGAAGCTTCTTGCCAAGACCTTCATAATCTATGAGATAACGCATCGCCAAACGTACTTTTTCCTTAGCAAAAATAGGATTTGTCATGTTAAATCCCCAGTACATCATGGATGGCTCTAACACTTCTTCGATTTTAACATCTGTTGTTTTTTGCAGATCTGCAAGATCTTCAGGGGTCAAATCACGAGCAACATCAATATCGTGCTTTTGCAACAACAAACGTTGTGTTCCGGGCTCTGCAACATGGCGAATTAAAATCTGCTTCAATTTAGGCGCTTGTCCCCAATAGTGAGAGCTTGCACGCAACAAAAGAGCTTCTCCAGGGCGCCAACTTTTTAACTGATAAGGACCAACACAAGCAGCATGACTCTTCAAATACTGATTTCCAAAATCGCCATCTTTTTCGTGTTTCATAATCGTCTTACGATCAAGCAAAGCTGTTGCACGACTCGCAACAATATTATTAAGAATAAGTTCTGCTGGATAAGGTTTATCAAATTTCATCACAACTGTTTTCTTATCAGGAGCTTGCAAAGCATCATCAACATTTTGTTCTACAATTCCATATTCATTAAAAATTGCCGCATTACCCATCTTCAATTTGACAACCCGCTTCATACTCCAAACAAGATCATTGGCATTGGCTGATCTGCCATTATTAAACTTCAAACCATCACGCAAATGAAAAGTAATCACCGTACTGTGATCATCACCTGAAACATCCCAATGCGTTGCTAAAGCAGGAACCATTTTAGCAGGATCATCTGTCGCAGCACTGATCAAGTTATCACAAACATTGCGAACAATTTCACTTCCATAAACATCATTGAGCTGCGCAGGATCAAATGTACTGATTGCATCAAGATTCCAAGCCATCACAAGGGTATCAGCGGGTGTTTTTGCTGAAACTTGTTGTGCAACCATCGCCAAAGCTATAAAAGCAGAAACAAGAGAGCTGCTATTTTGTAATATTTTTTTCTTCAAGTTCATAGACTTTTCCTTTTAAAGTTTACTATATAAATTTCCCACACAACAAGCACATGCTTTAATAATAAGGTTAGATGATCCATAAGCGCCTCAAACAAAGTATTAAAACCTTCAAACAACACCACTTACCAACCACGGACTTCTACCCATCCCTATACCAAAACATGCAACAACAAACACTCTGACATACAATGAATACTCCCCCATAACAGAGCCTATTCATGATGCCATAACGCCTACGATTGAAGACTATAAAACCACTATTTTCTCTCTTTTGTCGGGTAAGCTTGCTCTTCTTTCCTCTCGCCTTTTTATGCCATCAAAAGACTCTTCCTTGTTAGCTTAAGCGCCTTAATAACAAAGAGCTCTACTAACAATTTGACATTTAAAAAAAACAGGAAAATTCACCCATCAACCGACATGACCTCCTCCCCCTACAAGAGGAATTTTGAATTTTTCCATAATCCTCTGCCAAATAACAGCTTTTAAATTATATTTTATTTCTAAATAAAAGGAGCATGGGCTCCTCCTGATATTCCTTTACGCACCCACACATAACAAAACTTTTTTCCACATCGTATTTTAAATACCTCTGCTCCTTTAACAACACTCAATTCATTGCTTACATTTTTTCAGTAAAAAATATCTTTTCAATGCACTAAGGTTGAAATACCTAAATATAATACCTATATAAGCATACCCTTATCAGAATAGATAGTCTTTTTTTAAGTAAAATGCCTTGAAATATTATTTCTATACACAACAATAATAAATCCGTTATAAAATCTTCAATAGACTAGAACTCTCACCCTAATACGAAATATCGAAACGCTATAAAACTCCCTTACAAATTCTCAGAAACAAAAGGATATCCCTTCATTTAATGAAAAAAGCCGCCATGAAAATATCGCAAAAAATGCAAGAGAACACGCGTATATTTTAAAAACCAGCACTGTTAACCAGAATAAGGTGATAAACTACAAAAAGTAAGAAAAAATAAAAAAATGTTTTTTCTTTATGATATTAACATCGCTGTACTATGATAATACAATAAAAAACACGATCTTCGAAAGTATCTTAGAATGAAGCGAAAAAAAAATTTATTAAATTCTTTTCATGCGTTTCTTAGAGAAAAATTAAGCCGCATTAGTTTAAAATTGCTTATTCTTTCATTCTTCATTGGCATCGTAATGAATTTTTTGGGATGGACATCTCGAAACCTCATACAAAAAATAGTAGATTTTTTTCAATCACTATGGGAAGCAGGATTTATAACGCTTACAAATTTCTTCCATATAACTATGACGGGAGCTATTGTTGTTGTGCCTATTTTTCTTATCTTACGAATTTTTCATAAAAAATAAAAGCCTTAACATTTTCCTTGCGTTAATCTTTTCGAAAAATCAAACGACATAAAAATCCTGTAGTAATAGCAATAATCACTGCAACAATACCATATAAAAAACGATACTTGTGCGCTGCATAAAAAATTGTATAAGCAATATGTGCTTTAACAATTTCAAGAGTCGTTGTTGCACTATCAATAAACTGTCCATCACGAAAAAGATAAGCACGGACCTTATAATGTCCAACAGGAATATTGGTTGGCAAACGAAAATGTGCAGTAAAAAGCGTGTCAGAACCAAAACGAACACCCCCTACTTCCTCATAATAAAGGTTTTTAGCTTTTTGCAATTTTATAAGTTCATCGCGAAAGATCTGTATTTTTTTCTGATCTTGTTCATCCGTCTGCAATGGCAAATAGAGTAACCCTAACCCTAAGCGTTTATAATCTTCAATGCTCGTAATATCGTCAATTTCACGCGTTGTAACCATAGAGTAAAAAAGAGGAACCTTTTTAAAAATAAGAGAATCTGTATTAACCCATACACCAGCATTACGTTTTTTTTCTCGCATCACCATTGTTCGGTCTTGTCCCTCCAAGCTTACAACAACATCATAACGGTTCTGTCGAGAATATAATGGATCAATATTTTCTAAAACACCAGCAATATAAAGATCACGGCCAGCAAAATTTGTATCCACAGTAATCGTATTCGTTGTTACGATAATTTGGACAGTTTCGTGATCAACTTGATCAATGAATGTCGCTGTCGTCCCAACATGTGACCATGAGGAAAAAGAAACAAAACAAAAGCAACTTGTAATAATGCATAAAGAAAATAATCTACCCATTTTTATCTCATAAGAACATCCAGAGAGAAAAGATTATCAGGGCGTATAAATAATTGAAAAGCAAGACGCATACACACAATCAACACCAAAAATGCAAGTGCCATACGCAATTGTTCGGCCTTTAACTTCCGTCCAGCTCGTGTTCCATATTGCGCACCAATACTGCCTCCCAGCATTAATAAAAAAGCTAGGACAATATCAACGGACTGATGAGTCATACTTTGCAAGACTGTCGTGAAAGAAGACACAAATGTGATCTGAAAAAGTGAAGTTCCAATCACCACATTGGTTGGAACACGCAGAAGGTAAATCAATGCTGGTACCATAAAGAACCCCCCACCAATTCCCATAATAGAAGACAACAACCCCACAATGAGACCAATCCCTAAAACTGGAATAATGCTGACATATATCATAGATGTCCGAAAACGCATTTTTAACGGTAAGCGATGAATCCAGTTATGTCGACCAGCAAGACGAATATTGGCTTTTCCTGCCTTACGCTTGCGCATTATATCATACCAACTTTCAACAATCATCAAGCTTCCTACACTTCCAAGAAGAATTACATAAAGAAGGGAAATCATTAAGTCTAATTGACCTAATTTTTTTAAAACAGAAAAAATTTGAATCCCGATTAAAGCCCCCCCCCCTCCTCCAATCGCCAAAAGAATACCAAGTTTGATATCGAGCGTACGTCTTCTAAAATGTGTAATCGCCCCTGTTACAGATGACGCAATCATCTGGTTTGCACCTGTTCCAACAGCAATAGCAGGAGGGATATTATAAAAAATCAATAAAGGTGTGATGAGAAAACCACCCCCAATTCCAAAAAGACCTGAAAAAAAGCCAGCAACGACTCCCATACCAATCAAAATCAGCATATTGAGTGACATTTCAGCAATTGGTAAATAAATACTCACTTACAGAACCTTCAAGATAATCTGAGGCTTTTTAACAATTGGGAAAATCTTTCTCCAATTATCCTCTTTTCTAATAATCTTTGTTGCGTGTTTAAAAGGATAATTTTAGTTGCTATACAATTTTCGCATAATCCACGAATGCGCAATACATTTCACATCTATTAACATCAACATCATAAAAACTAAAAAAAATGAGCTCCTTTTAAAAAGCTGTAAAGACATAACGTTATCGCTACCATAAATGCAACGATTAAAAAACAAAGAACACTTTTTTTTACCAAATGAGATAAAAACGAGACACTCCCCCGTGACTGCCCCTTTAAAGAAGAAAAATCATTTTCAATGCAATGATTAGGTGCCTGAACACCCATATCCTTTTCTTCTATCACAGCACACTCTACGGCTCCCTCAACCTTTTGAAAAGAAGGTTTCAGAGTATTATTTAGCAAAGAGCTTTTATTTTCTTTCTGCACCGCATTTTCAACATTTGTTTGGAGTGGAATTATACCGTTTTGTCTCGAAAAATTTTGAACTTTTTGAAGTGATAAAGGTTCTTTATTTCCCTCACTTTCCATATGAGCAAGTTTTTGTACAACAGAATCAGGTGATTTTGAACGAGGACCACGTCGTGTTAGTGCTGCTTCTTCTAAGCTCTTTTTTTCACTCTGCAAACTTTGAACAATTGTTTTAATCTGCTCTAAAGACTGGAAAAGCTTTTTTTCCCTTTGACGACGGATATAATATTCAGCCAAAATGGCCCGACTAATATCATCTAAGTAAGATTTAAAATGCTCTTCTAAAGACCCTTGCTGTATCAAAGAACGGGAAGAATGCTTCATTTGCATTTGTGCATGAACAGTGCGTAATTTTTGAGCAATATCAGACATCGTTACGTCCATAGGCGCATCCCTTCTCTCTTTCTGCTCAACAAAAGAAGAGAATTTATCGTTCCTAACCTGATTGATCGGCTGGTTGATCGTATGACCCTTCGTATTCACAAACGCTTACCCCTCATTAACTTTCTGAAAAGAATCGCACAAATGATGAGTAAAGTGTGCTCTATTTTAGTAAATAGAGCTTTAAGAACGCTAAAAAACTTTTTTCCAGAAATATTTTTGCCCTATCTTCACCCCAAATATTTGAAAGAAGGCTTTTTAATTTTTCTTCCTTCAAGATTTGAAAAGCAAAATCATTCTCTCATTTTTATTTTTTTCACTTATTTTTCATTGCATAAAGCCCCTATTGCACCATCATAAACAGAGCATATAAAATGAAAAAAGAATATTCTCACAAAACAAATTGATTTTTTTACTTTTTATTCAAGCAAATAAGGCAATTATGGCAATGCAAAAGATATGAAAATTGAAAATGACGAAAAGAAAGTACAAGTAAACGTAAAAAAAGCTTATATGAAAGAAAACACAAGTTATAAATGAGACTCCATTCTAAACAATTTTGTTTCTTATGAGTATTGCTATAGACTTGTATTCATACAAATAAGAGGATCATCATGAAAATAATTGTCGCTGTCAAACGTGTTGTTGATTATAACATCAAGATACGTGTCAAACCCGATAGCACAGGCGTTGATCTGTCTCACGTAAAAATGTCTATGAATCCTTTTGATGAGATAGCCGTAGAGGAAGCAATTCGCCAGAAAGAATCCGGTAAAATTTCAGAAGTTGTTCTTGTTTCAATTGGACCAGAAGCAGCCCAAGAAACTCTACGAACAGGACTTGCAATGGGGGCTGATCGCGCACTTCTTGTCACCACGGATCAAACACTTGAACCCTTAGCAATTGCTAAGGTTCTCAAAGCCATTGTTGATGAAGAAAAACCTGATATGGTCTTTTTAGGAAAACAAGCGATTGATGACGATAGCAACCAAACAGGACAAATGCTCGCCGCTCTTCTTGGGTGGGGACAGGCAACTTTTGCCTCACATCTTAACATAGAAAATGGGCATGCGACAGTTATTCGTGAAGTTGATAATGGAACACAAACCCTTTGTCTTCCCCTTCCCATGGTTATGACCGCCGATCTACGGCTCAATGAACCGCGCTACACCTCTCTCCCTAATATCATGAAAGCAAAAAAGAAAATCATTGAACAAAAAGCGCTGACTGATCTTGGCATCGATACGAAAGCACGCTTAACAATTTTAAGCGTTGAAGAACCCAACCCCCGTCAATCTGGTATTAAAGTAGCGAATGTAGAAGAGCTTGTCAGTGCGCTAAAACAAAAAAACTGCATTTAATATTCTCACCACTAGCGTAAAAGCAACACTCACATAAAAAGGCAAAAATTTATGGCAACTCTTTTATTGGCCGATCATAATACAGAAGAAACCGCAAAAGCACTCACCGCAGCGCGCGCACTCAGTAACGATATCGATATTTTGCTTTGCGGAGAAAAAATTCAAACGATAGCGGAAAACAGTGCTAAACTTAATGGTGTGCGGCAAATTCTTATTGCCGAAGCAGACTATTTAGCCCATCAACTCGCCGAACCTATAGCAGACACAATTCTCACATTAGCAAATGATTACGATGTGATCATGGCTGCATCCAGCAGCACTGGGAAAAATGTGATGCCACGCGTAGCAGCTCTTCTTGATCTTATGCAAATTTCAGATATTACCGCCGTTCTTTCTCCCGATACTTTCAAACGACCAATTTATGCAGGCAATGCATTTGAAACTGTACGCACCAATGATCACAAAAAGATTATAACAGTTCGCACCGCTTCTTTCACACCAACACCTTCCCAAAATAATTCTGCTCCCATTAAAACAATAACGCCAGCTGCCAATCCAAATCTTTCTTCTTTCGTAAAAGAAGAAACCAACAAAAGTGATCGTCCTGATCTTACCTCAGCCCGTGTTATTATATCAGGCGGACGCGGTCTTGGTTCTCAAGAGCAATTTATGGCACTTCTTCTTCCCCTTGCAAACAAATTAAATGCCGCTTTGGGTGCCAGTCGCGCAGCAGTGGACGCAGGCTATGCGCCCAATGATTGGCAAATTGGACAAACAGGAAAAGTCGTTGCCCCTGAACTCTATATTGCCGTTGGCATTTCCGGTGCAATCCAACATTTAGCCGGTATAATGGATGCACAAATTATTGTTGCCATTAATAAAGATGAAGAAGCTCCCATCATGCAAATTGCCGATTATGCTCTTGTAGGTGACCTCCATCAAATTATTCCAGAATTGGAGAAAGCTTTATAAACCATGAAAGCACCTCTGCATGACCAGCGTGAAAGTATGGAGTTTGACATAGTCATTGTCGGAGCAGGACCTGCAGGGCTTTCTGCCGCAATTCGTTTGAAACAAATTAACCCTGAGCTTTCTATCGCAATTATTGAAAAAAGTACCGAAGTTGGTGCACATATCCTCTCTGGCGCAGTTGTTGACCCCATTGGTATCAATACACTCTTACCAGAATGGCGAAATGACAATGACCATCCCTTCACGACCCTTGTTACCCGTGACCAGTTTTTTTTTCTAAAACCTCAAAAGGCTACAATATTTCCCAATATTTTGCATCCCAAAATCTTATCAAATGACGGGTGTTATATCGTTTCGCTTGGAAACGTCTGCCGCTGGCTAAGCAAAAAAGCTGAAGCATTGGGTGTTGAAATCTATCCTGGTTTTGCCGTAACAGAGACCATTCAAAACGATAACAGAGCGATCATTGGTGTTCTCACCGGTGATATGGGGCTTAACAAAGATGGAAGCCACGGAAAAAATTATATGCCTGGTATGGCTTTATTGGCAAAATATACTTTAATTGCGGAAGGAGCACGCGGCTCAATTGCAAAACAACTGATACAACATTTTAATCTTAGCAAAAACCGTGAACCACAAAAATTCGGTCTTGGTCTCAAAGAGCTCTGGGAAATTGATCCCCACAAACACCAACGCGGTTTAGTGCAACATTTCACCGGTTGGCCCTTAGACAATAATACCGGGGGTGGTGGCTTTATTTATCACCAAGAAAACAATATCATTTCTGTCGGTTTTGTTGTACACTTAGATTACAAAAACCCTTATCTTTCTCCCTTTGAAGAATTTCAACGTTTTAAAACACATCCAAAACTCTATGAAATCTTCAAAGGTGCAAAACGTCTTTCCTATGGTGCACGTGTTATCAGCGAGGGAGGTTGGCAATCTGTACCAAAACTCACCTTTCCTGGTGGAGCACTTATTGGCTGCTCTGCTGGATTTGTTAATGTTCCGCGTATCAAAGGATCACATAATGCCATCTTATCTGGCATATTAGCTGCCGATAAAATCGCTACCGCTCTTGCACAAGGGCGTGCCCATGATGAGGTGAAAGAAATCGAAGAACAGTGGCGAAAAGGGCTCATTGGCAAAGATCTTTATAAAGTGCGAAATGCCAAACCACTCTGGGCAAAATATGGGACAAAATATGGAATTAAACTTGCCGGTTTTGATATGTGGTGGCAACAACTGTTCGGATTTTCCTTATTTAAAACACTCTCCCATGGAAAAGAAGATTATGCATGCCTTGAACCAGCAAAAAAATTTCAACCCATTGCTTACCCAAAACCAGATGGTGTTGTAACCTTTGATCGCCTTTCAAGTGTTGCCCTTTCCAATACACACCATGAAGAAAATCAACCTTGCCATTTAAAAATAGCCTCATTAAAAAAACAAAAGGACTCTGAATATGCAATCTACGGAGGACCTTCCACAAACTATTGCCCCGCCGCTGTCTACGAATGGCTAGAGGATAATGACCATCTGACTTATATGATCAACGCTTCAAATTGCATACATTGTAAAACATGCGACATCAAAGATCCGAACCAAAATATCACTTGGACCTGTCCGCAAGGCAATGAGGGCCCCTTCTATCCTAATATGTAACCCCCACTATATGATTATTGTTCTTTCTCCTAAATTGAAATATTTCCCTCAGATCAGAAATCTATCAATCATCTTCCTATATAGGTTCTTTCATAGTGTAAAATGGACTCTATTCTCATATAAAATACTCTCCTCACTGCATGATTTTTTTCAATAAAAAAACAAGAATGAAGATATCTTGACCATTCTGCTATAAAAATACAGACACTGCTCTCAACAGTCTGTACAAAGGCAAAGCTGTGGCTCTACTTTGCTCCCTCCCCTATGATCCAAAATGGATTTAGCCCCCTCAAAGAAAACTCAATCGTTTCAAAAAGCCAAGAATAAAACCCATGGAGATATGCTTCGAGTTTGTTTTATCTCCTATCCTTTGCCAAGCAATTTTCACTAAAGGAGACCACGATGAATGTAGAAAAAAGAAAATATTGCATGACACAGAGCATGCTTATTTAATCACTCTCAATGTTTCTACTGATAAAGATATCCCCAAATCTAAGTATCACATCAACTTTTTACGCTCAAATCAAGGGTAGTCTATACATTGTCTTGCATCTAACCTTTACAGATGGAATGCAAAAAATGTGTAAAAACACCATAAGAATAAAAAGCCATAAGCGCTATCATTATTGGAAATAATATCTGACAAAACCTAAATGTCTTTCCAATTCATGACCATTCTATTACGCGTTTTATAGCGTATTTTCTTTATAAAGCTTGTACTTTCTCTGTAGCTTGTAAATCAACATCCAAATCGAACACAAGCGGCATATATGAAAGAAAGATAAAGGTGAACGAAAGCGAGGCATTCCAGCTTTTGTATCCTGAGCAAAAATCTTGCATATTCTATTTAAATTTTTCCTGAAATGAAAATACAGCTTCACTGAGTAAGAATATGAGGTCTGAAAGGAAGAAATCTGTTTCACATCTTTATCATCATCTTTTCATGCGGTTTTACGACTTTCAAAAACATCACACTATCTTTTAAAAAAGAGAGATTACGTATTATCCCTGCTTTTATGACTTGCATTTTTTATGGGAGCATATCCTTCAAAAAAATAAAACGCCCAAAATTAAAACAAACTTGTATTGCTTATCTATGGATTTATTTTTAAAAGATAGCTCTCAATATATATCGAACAATTCTTTCGCGATAAATCTTGAGAAAAATATCTCGTATTCTCGTAAATGAATAGTTCCATATTTACGCAATAAAAAGTATAAACCGGCAGCATCACTTTCTTTGCTAACTCCAATGTTGCGATAGCCTTTGCTTTAAGAGAGCTCAAAAAGGCATTTTACTCCTTTTTTACTCATCTTCAACGACACACCAATCCTCCTTGTGATGCATACAAATGATTTTAATTCATTGATGATAAGAGGCGTTAAAATGAGATAATTTTACGATATTTAAGGCGCCTACTCTATAGGCAAAAAATAACAAATTATCCATTATAAATCAAATAATTAAGATAAAAATGAACCTTGAAAGTTTTTAAGATATTCTTTATATCTGTTAAGGGGGAAGAGAATAGGACAAAATGAAATATTTTGCTAAGAAGGGCTTATATTTGATCAATAACGATATAGCGAGTTGTTTGTGTTTTAAAAGGATCTGCTGACGTTTACTCAGAAGAACAGTTTGAATATCAATAGAGCATTTGAAAGATGGGCGTTATGGAAATAATTGAGAAAGTTTAGCTTGTAAAAGAGCACAACCAAGCGTGAAATATAGGCACAGGTAAAATTGTTTTTGGTTCTCGAAGGAAAAACTTTATAGAAAATTATAGAGCTGATAGGATATTGGATACATCTGGAGTCTGTTTTTTTGAAAAAGATCATGCTGACCAAAACAGATGATAATGTTAGTGAATATGAAGGTAAAACTATTGTATTGTGGGAGTATCAACTATTCGAGCAAAGTAAGCCTTTGTAATGATAAAAAATGTACTGGTAAAAAATGAACAAAAATGGCTTATAAAGCTTATGAGTATGAATAAAAATCTTGTGGTGAGGGGAATTTGATGAAAAGAAAAGAGCATGTGTGAAAAAGCATATTTTATAGGTGCGCATGCTTATTCTGCCCCCGTTATAGAACCAGGGCTTTATCTTGTAGCAACGCCTATTGGAAATCTTGCAGATATTACGCTTCGTGCTTTGCAAGTGCTTGCAGGAATTGATATTTTAGCGTGTGAAGATACGCGGGTAACACGTGTTTTGTTGCAACGTTATGGTATTCAGAAAAAAACTTTTCTTTATCATGAATATAATGCGCAAAAAGCGGGGCCGAAGCTCTTAGCCGCTTTGGCAGAAAATAAAACGGTAGCGCTTGTTTCCGATGCGGGAACGCCACTTATTTCTGATCCCGGATTTCGATTGGTAGAAAAGGCACGTAAAGCTGGTCATAAAATTATTCCGATCCCTGGAGCATCAGCTCTTTTAACCGCTCTTATACCAACAGGGCTTCCTACGGATAGCTTTTTCTTTGCAGGTTTTTTGAGTGCACGCAAGCGACAGCGTCAAAAACGATTGGAACAATTAAAAGAGATTCCAGCGACTTTGATTTTTTATGAATCACCGCATCGTCTTGTTGAAACTTTACAGGATATGGTCACGCTTTTTTCGGCTGATCGACCTGCCGCAATTTGTCGTGAATTAACAAAAAAGTTTGAAACAGTGGATGCTTCCAATTTGGGGAATTTGTTGGAATCTTACAAAAAACAATCACATATTCGTGGAGAAATTGTTGTACTTGTTGGAGAATCATCTTCTTCTTTAAACGTGATGAGTGATCAAGAAGTTGATGAAATGTTATTAAAACTCTCGCGGACACATTCTGCTGCTCAGGCAGCAGCTTTGGTTGCAAAAAAGACCGGTTTTAAAAAACAGGAACTTTTTCAGCGGTTAAATTTTTTAAAAAATGCATAAAATTAAGACTATACAAAAAAAACGGAGGCAAAAGTCTTTTTATCGAGGGGTTCGTGCAGAAAAATTGGCAGCTTGGTGGCTACGTTGCAAAGGGTTTCACATTGCCGAAAGGCGTTTTAAAACAAAATGTGGGGAAATTGATTTAATTGCACGACGTGGAAATTTGATTTTAATCGTTGAAGTCAAAGCACGTTCAACATTAGCTGAAGCAATGGAAGCGGTTTCCCGAATGAATGAAAGGCGAATTGAAGCAGCTGCCGATATTTGGCTTGCACGGCAAAAAGATTATGCCCTTTTGTCTGTACGCTTTGATTTAATTGCAATTTTACCTTGGCGTTGGCCACAGCATATCCCTGCATTTTTTACATCTGATCAATAAAAGGCCCCTTCCGTTTTAACCATACTCTATAAAAAACGTTTCGTTTTTATATGCATATGCGTTAAAAAGTGTATAATAATTTGAGCGCTATAAGGAGCGAAATATGGATGATTATGAAAAGTTTGCAACAGGTTTGCTCATTGTTTTTGGAGCGCTGATTATTGGTGGTTTAATGGCAATGCATATTGTACTTATGAATAAACCAGGTTTTTTATTTGCATTAGCCGCAGCTATTGTTGGTTGGTTTTCTGCTTTTGCCGTTCTGTTTGACAAACCAAAAGTCTATTTGGGCTTGATTATTCTTGCTATTTTATGTGTTGCTTCCTCAATTAGCATTTATGTTAGTTAAAACACATAAACTGTTAATTGAGATTCCTTTTAAAATATAAAACTGAGGAAGAGAAATGAAACTTGGCTTTTTGGGAACGGGCACAATCAGTGCTTCAATGGTCAATGGCCTCATGACAAGCACCTTTGACATTTCTTCCATTATTGTTTCACCGCGCAATGCACAAACAGCAGAGCATCTTTCACACACGTATGATAAGGTTATGATTGCTGAAAATAACCAAGCGTTGCTCGATGTGAGTGATTGTGTTTTTCTTTGCTTGCCTAACCAAATTGCAGAAAGCGTTTTGCGTTCTCTTCGCTTTCGTCCAGAACAGCTGGTTATTTCCGTACTTGCTATGGCAAAAGCAGCAGAAGTGGAAGAATGGATCAACCATAAAGTTTATCGTGCTGTTCCTCTACCTTTTGTCGCAGAGTGTAAAAATTTGACACCAATTTATCCCGATCATCCCTTTTTACGTGCTCTATTTGATGCATTGGGGGGTACATTGGTACTAGATAAGGAAGAGCAGTTTAATCTTTTTATGACTGCTGGTTCACTTATGGGCGTATATTTTAATTTTTTAGAGACAGCCCATCAATGGTTTATAACACAGGGGTTAAAGCAACAGCAATCAGCAGAATTTCTTACCATGATGTTTGGCAATCTTACAGATGAAATGCGTAAAATTATAGCAACAGATTGTTCTACATCTCTCGATTTTGCACGACTTGAAAAAGAGTTTTCAACAAAGGGGGGAACAAATGAATTTTTGTCAAATTGTTTTTCTCATCAAGGGGGAAGAAGTGCTTTAACAACGGCTATTGAAGCTACTTTTCAAAAAATAAATGCTTCTAAAAAGGCTTGACCAGCATTTTTTATCCTCTCAATAAGAGAAAGTTATTGGTATTTTTATTGAGTTTTTCTTGAATATGGATTGATAACATTATCTGCTATACACATTTCAAGAGCAAGATAAACGAGCTTTTTAAACGCCCATCCCTTGTAATTTAAATGAATAGGGATCAATCTTCCGATTGATCTTCAAGCTGTTTTTATCGTAAAAAAGTGATTGTTAAATATTTTTTATAACCTTTTACAATTTTCCTCAATTATTTTCATTTTCTGTCTTCTTCTTTTCGCATCAATGCCAACATCTTTTTCACCTCACTGCTCCAACCGCCCCGATTAAGTCCCCGTTCTTCAGATTACCCAAGTGCATGACTAACTTTTTGTTTGTCACCTCTATACTCCACTCAAACATTAAGGCTTCCCTTTACCCTTACAAAGGTTACACCTATTTTTATGTCTTTTATGATTATATTTTAGCAAATTCTCTTAAACAAACATATCTTCAAAAGAATTTATTTTTTATTTGATCAACAATTTTACGATACAGTTTAGCAAGCTCTTCAGTAGGCTTAGCAACAAAAATAGGGACCCCCTCATCTGAAGAAAATCTTAAAGCTGCATCAAGCGGTATTTCCGCTAAGAAAGGGACTTCTCGACGTTCCGCTTCTGCCCGTGCACCACCATAGCCAAAAATATCATAGCGTTTTCCCGTATCAGGAGCGATAAAATAACTCATATTCTCAATGAGTCCTAGAATAGGAACATTAACTTTCATGAACATTTCTATTGCTTTACGCGCATCCACTAAAGCAAGATCTTGGGGCGTAGAAACAACCAACGCACCTGTTAATTGTACCTGTTGGGCAAGCGTTAATTGTGCATCCCCTGTACCGGGCGGCATATCAACGACTAAAACGTCCAAAGGGCCCCATACAACATCTCGTAACAATTGCGTTACAGCTGCCATAACCATAGGACCGCGCCAGACCACCGGCTTTTCTTCCTCCACCAAAAATCCCATCGACATCAATTTCAGTCCGAATTTTTCAAGAGGTTGAAGCTTTTTTTCTCCAATAAGCTGTGGTTTTTGATTAACAAGTCCTGTCAAACGTGGCAACGAAGGACCATAAATATCAGCATCCATCACCCCCGTCTTGAAACCAGAATCTTGTAAAGCTAAGGCGATATTTATTGCCATCGTAGATTTTCCTACCCCTCCTTTTCCAGAAGCAACAGCAATCACATGCCGCACACCTTCTATGGGCATTTTGATCGGTAAGAGATTTGCTCTCCGTCTAGATGCAGCCTTTGTTGTTTTTTCAGCTGTAAGTGTGACAACAACAGATTCCACGCCCTCCAAGGCACATACCATCTTTTCAGCAGAACGACGCAATGATTCCCATTCTTGCACACCTCTCTCAGGAACTGTAATGGAAAAAAAAACCTTTCCATCAGCAATCAATATTTCTGAAAGAAGCCCCAACGACACAATATCGCTTTCAAGATCTGGTCCTTTGATTGTACGTAACACATTGCGGACAGCCTCACTTGTGATAGGATTCACGTTCTTTCCTCTCTATAAAAATACCAGCAAATACAAGCATAAGAACGAAAACACTTACAGGCTTATCACCTGATAATTTTCTACTTTACTCAGCATTATAAAGTGTACATTACTTATATCTTATCTCTTTAAAAATATGAAACTATCCTTAAATAAAGAAGCTCAAACATAAAATCTGATATAAAATCCTATCAATCATGTTTATGCTACAATCACTTTAATGAATATTCTGATAAAAATTTTGTAAAAAACTTTTAATATTAAAGGATATTTTAAATTGGCATACAGTAATCAGTCACACTTTCTTTAATTCTTTAATGCCCTAGTCATTTGTTTTTTGTAGATTCAATCGTTATTTTCTGAAACCCTTACAGTATTTTACAAAAAGTGTCACAGACAGTTATTAAGGTATTTTGTATTCTTTCAAGGGAGAGAAAAACATTCTAAGATTGACTTTTTTTATATTTTTCCTTATGGGTTAACAGCCGTATGATAGAATAAAATTGTTCATCTCGTGCATAACTGCTCATAAAACGAAGATTAAGAAGGGCCGCACTCCGCGGTATTTAAATAAATGAAACGTACTTACCAACCCTCTAAACTTGTCCGTAAACGCCGCCATGGGTTTCGTGCACGCATGGCCACAGCTGGAGGACGTAAAGTTATTGCTGCAAGACGTGCTCGTGGACGTAAGCGGCTCTCTGCTTAACCGTTTAATTTTCACAACTGTTGAGTATTGCTCACGATGTCCTTGTTGTGGAATTTTTGTTATAAACCTTTAATGCCTGGAAATAGGCATGTAGTGAAATTGCGAAATGTTCTTTTATGAAGAAAAAACATCCCTGCCGTATTCGTAAAAGAGCAGATTTTTTGGCTGTCCGTACAGGAGAAAAGCGACGTGGTCCTTTATTTTTACTTGAAGTTAAATCTCGTGAACAAACAGCAGAAAGAAAATCTTCTCTTGTTGCGCGTGTAGGCTTCACTGTTACCCGTAAAAACGGTAATGCTGTTAAACGTAATCGTATCAAAAGGCGCTTGCGTGAAGCTGTAAGAGTTGGTGTAGACCACATGGAAGCAGGAACGGACTATGTCATTGTAGCATATCGTGATGTGTTACATGCGCCTTTTACATCTCTGATCAGTGAATTAAATCGGCGAATAAAACCAAAAATAAAACAGCAGCAACGACAACAAGGGTGTGCGAATGGAATATAACCGCAATTTCTTCATCGCTATTGGCTTATCTTTCGTAGTGCTTATCGCATGGCAATTTCTTCATATTGCTCCCAAACAAGCAAAGTTACAAAAACAACAAGTTATCACACAGCAATTATCAAAACAGCAATCAGCCCTTTCTACTGACACGACGAATTTTTCTAACGATACCTCAACACACGAAGCAACATCGATCATTGAACCGCCAATGACTCCTGAAATCCGGAAGGCTGTATTGTCCACAACAAAACGTATTGCGATCAAAACCAATGAACTTGAAGGCTCTATTAATCTTGTTGGTGCACAATTTGATGACCTTCACCTCAAAAAATATCGTTTAACAGTCGATAAAAAGTCACCGGAAATCAATTTACTGAATCCCAAAGGCTTTAAAACAACCTATCTTGCTGAGTTTGGTTTTACCAGCGCATCTTTGCCAACAAAGGCTTTGCCACAATCTGATACACAATGGCAAATAGAAGGAAACAACACAACCCTGACCCCTTCAACACCCATCACTTTAATTTATAATAATGGGCAGGGACAAATCTTCCGCCGCACCCTTTCTGTTGATGATCATTACATGTTTACCATTGAGGATTCGATCAGCAATGAAAGCGATCAACCAATATATCTCTCGTCCTATGCCCGCGTTGCACGTGCAGCGCCACCAACAAATACAAATGCAACCTATTTGCTGCATGAGGGGATGATAGGAATTGCGGGAGATTCACTCAAAACTGAAAAATATAAAACCTTAGCAGAACTTGATCCAAATCCTGATAATGGGCAAAAGAGCATGACCTTTTCCAAAGTAACAGGAGGTTGGATTGGTATTACCGATAAATATTGGGCTGTTGCGGTTATTCCCCCGCAAGATAAAGAATATACGAGCCGCTTTATTTATTTTGATCGTTTGCAGACGCATTATCAGTCTGACTTGCTAGGAGCGCTTTTAACAATTGCTCCAAATGAAACAAAAACTGTTACAAATCGTCTTTTTGCTGGTGCAAAACAAGTTGAAATCATTAATGACTATCAAAATAACCTAAAAATCAAAAAGTTTGCTCTTTTAATTGATTGGGGCTGGTTTGATTTCATCACCAAACCAATGTTTGCCCTCATTGATATTCTTTATAAGCAAACAGGAAATTTTGGTATCGCCATCCTTCTTGTCACAGTGCTCTTAAAAACACTTCTTTTCCCTCTAGCCAATAAATCTTATAAATCTATGGCGCGTATGAAACTTATACAACCGCGGTTGCTAGAAATAAAAGAAAAATATCCCGATGACCGAACCAAACAGCAACAGGCAATAATAGATCTGTATAAAACTGAAAAAATTAATCCCCTTGCCGGTTGTTGGCCGATGTTGGTTCAATTTCCAATATTCTTTGCTCTTTATAAAGTTCTCTATATCACCATTGAAATGCGCCATGCACCTTTCTTTGGCTGGATTCAAGATTTAGCGGCACCTGATCCAACATCTCTTTTTAACTTGTTTGGTCTCTTGCCATACACAACACCAACATTTCTTATGATTGGTGCATGGCCTTTGATTATGGGAATAACGATGTTTTTACAAATGCGTATGAATCCCGCTCCTCAAGACCAAACTCAAGCGATAATCTTCACATGGATGCCTGTCATCTTTACTTTTATGCTCGCCTCTTTTCCTGTTGGTCTTGTCATCTATTGGGCATGGAACAATATACTATCAATAATCCAGCAAAGTATCATGATGACACGCCAAGGCATCAAAATTGAACTTTTTGATAATCTGAAATCCATGTGGAGAAAATCCCCAAAAAAAGAAGTGCATGAATGACGAGAGACTCTTCCCTTTCTGGAATTTTTTCTCGCAATTGGATTTTTATTCGTGGTGTACCAGCAATACACTTTCTTCCCCCTGAAGGACCACCAGAAATTGCATTTGCAGGACGTTCCAATGTTGGAAAATCATCTTTAATCAACGCGCTCGTCCAACAAAAAAGCTTAGCACGTACCTCAAACACACCAGGACGGACTCAAGAGCTTAATTATTTTGTACCCGACGGCTTCAGTGGGCAGCTAGGAGACCTTCCCCCTCTAGCATTAGTAGATATGCCTGGTTATGGTTTCGCTGCTGCTCCTAAAAATCTGGTTGATGCGTGGACAAATTTGATTTTTAGCTATTTACGGGGACGCACAACGCTAAAACGTGTGTATATCCTGATTGATTCACGCCACGGAATTAAAAATAATGATGAAGAGGTTCTTGCTCTTCTTGATAAAGCCGCTGTTTCTTATCAAATTGTTTTGACAAAAAGCGATAAAATCAAATCAAAAGCCTTAGAAAAATTAATTATGATCACACAAACAAAGCTTCTCAAGCGCCCAGCAGCTTACCCTGAGCTTCTTGTAACCTCTTCAGAAAAAGCTCTCGGTTTGGAAGAATTACGTGCTGCCATTTTGCAAACCATCGCATAAGAGAACAATTCCTAGTTATTAATAATTTATTAATTATAATTGCTAGCAGCTGCTAATAATCTTGTACTTCTAGTCAAGCATCTTTATAAAAATGATTACTTGAAAGAATTTTCTTCAACTCTATTTGATAATGTAAATTATGCTAACACTTTTTCACTCTCCCCTATCCACTGGTTCGCGCTTCATACGCCTCATTCTTGGAGAATATGGTGTAACGACTCAACTGATTGAAGAATATGAATGGGCTAGAAGACACGAATTTCTTGCCTTAAATCCTGCTGGTCATGTTCCTGTTTTTCTTGATGAACACGAAGTTCCATTATCAGGCCCCCTTGTTATCTGCGAATATTTAGACGAAACACATGGAAATTTACGACAAGACAATAAACTCTTTCCGGAAAATCCTTTAGATCGTGCGGAAGTACGCCGTCTCAACGACTGGTTCTTAAATAAATTTGAAAATGAAGCAACACGCCATATTGTACGAGAACGAATCCATAAACGTGAAATGCCACTCTCCATTGGCGGAGGTGCTCCCAATTCACAAATTTTACGCAATGCGCGTGCCAATATTTTACCCCATATGAACTATCTCAATTGGCTTTGTGCCTCTCGCGATAGCTTAGTCGGTTCTACCTTGTCCTATGCAGACCTAGCAGCCGCAGCTTCTATTTCTGTACTTGACTTTCTAGGAGAAATTGACTGGGAACAATCGCCTGCTGCCAAAGGCTGGTACATGCGGATTAAATCACGACCTTCTTTTCGTTCTCTTCTAACAGATCGCGTCCGCGGAATTGTTGCAAGTGCTCACTATGCTGATCTTGATTTTTAGTCTCCTTTCACAAACAAAAGTAAAAGCGACATTTGATCTAAAAGATACTTCTAGGTTTATGAATTTTTATGCAATGCATATAATATAATATAATACAATACAACAACGCATTGATAATCATATTGAACAGAAGATAAGACCCTACCATAACATTTTCTCATTTCAAGACCCTTATAATGCATCTAATGCATCAAAAAATCTCTTTCTTGTCATGTTCACAAAAAAGATCAGCCCAGGGATAAAAAATATTAAGAAAGGATTTTTAAATATAAACACTCTCGTAAAAAACAAGAACTGTAGCGCCATTGGAAGCAAAAATACTATGTCCATTCTCCCTAATATATGAAAAAATGCATATTATTTTCTCTATAATAAAAAAGCTCCATCATGCATTTTTACAAAATAACAATTTTTTCAACTAATTTCCCTAAAAGATAAAGAATGCGGTCAACTCCCGTATGTAAACAATCCAACTTCTTATTGATGCGCTGTTTCTTCCCTCTTTTATATAATTTATTTGTAAATAACATATTGATTTACAATGATAAATAATCTATTTTCTCGTTTGAAGCATGAACTTTAAATACTTTTCTCTCATCACTCTCCTTACATCTGAATCAATCAAAATCCTTTTTGTGCATCACAAATGGAATTAGCGTGCAAAAAAACATTAAAGAATAAGAATAAAAATGCCTATGAATCGTTTCAAACGCTAAGAGCTGTTGCAACATTGAAGGACAGCAAAGCATATGATGATGCTGATTTGCTCTTTTATGAAGCATACAGATCGTGGTGCAAAATAGATTTTATATTATTCATGAAGATTCTCTTATTATATCATTTACGAACACTATCATGAAATGAGTTCAGGAACATTGAGACATATCTCCTCAAGACAAACGCATAAATTGACAACATCAGCATATTTTGTTTAGGGAATTTTGTTTTACATGAAAAAGCCACCCCATTAAAGAAAGAACGAGAAAAACAACAGCATAAATTAAAGTGGGAAATTTTTTCCTAGAAAGATAAAGAACTGTTGGAAAGAAGATAAGAATTTGCCTATACTAGGCGCAATACAAGATCATAAGGAGACAAAAATGCGCCTTACAGTTGTTGGTGCAAATGGAAGAATGGGGCGTGAACTCATTACAGCAATCCGACATAGGAAAGATGTAGAGCTTTGTGCTGTTCTTGTACGCAAAGGCTCACCGTTTGTAGGAAAAGATGCCAGTGTATTAATTGATTCAGATCCTCTTGGGATTCGCATCACTGATGATCCCCAAAAGGCCTTTTCTAACACAGAAGGTATTTTAGATTTTTCACAACCACAAGCCAGTATACTTTATGCGAACTATGCTGCTCAAAAAAGTCTTGTCCATATTATTGGCACCACAGGATTTAGCAAAACAGAAGAAGAAAAAATTGCAGATTTTGCGAAATATACAACAATTGTCAAATCCGGAAATATGAGCCTTGGAATAAATCTTTTAGCCAACTTTGTAAAGAAAGCCGCTAAAGCATTAGAAGCCGATGATTTTGATATCGAAATTTATGAAATGCATCACGCTAACAAAATTGATGCTCCTTCTGGAACAGCTCTTCTTCTTGGGCAAGCCGCTGCTGAAGGTCGCAATGTTATGCTTAAAGATGTGTGTGTCAACGAACGCAATAGCTATACAGGGAAACGTGAAAAAGGCACCATTGGCTTTTCCTGTTCACGTGGTGGAACAGTTGTTGGCGAACACAGTGTCATTTTTGCGGGTTTTAATGAGCGCATTGTTCTTTCACATATAGCACAAGAACGCTCTATCTTTGCCAATGGCGCATTAAAAGCAGCCTTGTGGGCAAAAAATCATGAAAACGGTCTTTATTCAATGCTCGATGTTTTAGGATTGAACGATGAATTTTAAACAATCAATGTAACGTAGGAAAATCATAATGGGACGCATTCTTGTACTCATCCGTCATGGACAAAGCGAATGGAATCTCAAAAATCTTTTTACCGGTTGGAAAAACCCTGATTTAACAGAAAAAGGTCACGCAGAAGCGATTGCAGCAGGAAAAAAACTGAAAGAATCTGGTTTGAAGTTTGATATCGCTTATACGTCAGCCTTACAGCGTGCTCAAAAAACGGCTCAGCATATTTTAGAACAAATGGACCAATCAGATTTAGAAGTGATAAAAACCACCGCATTGAATGAACGTAATTATGGTGATCTTTCTGGTTTAAATAAAGATGAAGTGCGTCAACAATGGGGGCAAGAGCAAGTGCAAATGTGGCGTCGCTCCTATACGATTGCCCCCCCTAATGGAGAAAGCCTACGTGATACCGGTGCACGCATTTGGCCTTATTATCTTTATCATATCCAGCCTCATATTTTGCGCTCTCAAACTGTTTTGATCGCAGCGCATGGAAACTCTCTTCGTGCTCTTATTATGGTGCTTGAAGGTCTAACTGGTGAGGAAATTATATCTCAAGAATTAGCTACCGGCATTCCTATTATTTACACATTTAATCCTGATTCAACAATTTCATCAAAGACAATCATCACACCTTAAACTTTCAAAACCATGATATTTCCCGCACAAAAATTCAATTCTGTAATTTTATTAAAAAATAAATTCTATAATTTCATTGACAGAACTGCTTCACAAGCTTAATTCACAAACTTAGATGAATTATATGAGCCCAGATGGCGGAATTGGTAGACGCGCAGGTTTCAGGTACCTGTGCCGCAAGGCGTGGAGGTTCGAGTCCTCTTTTGGGCACCATGCTCTTTTTTATCCAAAATAAATTATTGATTTTCCATATGTTTTTTACTATGAGGGATACCTTAATAAAGTTAAGGGAATAGGATTTTTCAACCTATCTCTATAGGACGCCTCTTTTTTTGCAAACTTTCTCAAGAAGGTCTTTTAATTCTGCTAAGTTTTGTTGTGAAAAATTCTCTAAATTTCTAACAAGCATCCCAATGATAATGCATCTGAAGATTTTATTGTAAAACTCTTTCGACATGCATAGGCTTCTTTTCTTAACAATGAAGCCTTCTCTTGATCTAAAGCGTACAGCTCTATAACTTTATCTTCCAAGCCTACTGGAACAAATTTTTTGCTAATCTCTATAAAAGATAAAAGAGCTACAGACGCCTCTAATTTTAGCAATACCAGAGATGCTCAGAAAGAACTCTACGTTTTTTTAAAGATCTCTCTCATTACAATCATTCGACTTCAAAATAGATATTTCTTAAATATTAAAAAAACAATATCCTTTAAGATCATAGAAAAAATTTAATCTCCTAGCAAATATGGTTGAATCAAGAGAAATGCATCACAAGCATAAAATCTGATTATCATTATCTCTCCTCTTTCAACAAAGAGACTCTCCTTCAATGTGCTAATGTATTATATTCGACAGCCAACGTAATGATCTATTAGAGAAAAGATGTTCTTACACTCTATTATTTGTAATTCAACAAAATCTCCCATCACGGATTAAACTTCCAATCCCATTGGAAAATGGACATGAAACGGTGAAGCATAAAAGTTAAAAGAACATGAATCATACAGACTTTAACGAATAAAAAATTTCTTCCCTGAAATCACTTTTCAAAAAATTGGTTTGATAGGAAAATGAAAAATAATAGAGTGAAAATACATTCTATAAAAAATACCCCTACGCATTCTCTCTCGTAAAGAAAAGGCCCTTTAGTATAGACTCAAAATAGCCTACTATCAATGATAGATTGGAAAAGTTGGGTCTTTTTACAGCACCGTGAAGCGAAAAAACAAAAAAAACACAATGCTTTCTCACTCGTCAAAAGTTCGAAGCATTGTGCGGCTTTTACCGTTCTTTCTCGAATAATCCCTCGAGTGCTGCATCTCGTTCTTTAATCACTTTTTCTAACTCTGCAACAATCTTTTTATACAATTTCAAATGCTTCGAAAATGAATAAAAAAGCATAATGATTGCTATCTGAAAAAAACAACTAATAATTGTATTTATGAAAACAAACAGTATCATAAGAGCCATCATTTTTCTCTCTATTTTTGTGCTGAAAGAGCTTTATCTCGCTGCTGAAGAGTATCTTCTAATTGCCAAAGTGTTTTTTTCAATTTCTTCGTCAATCGTATGTGTAAAATTAAAACAATCGGAACAGCCATAAAACAACAGATCAAAATAAATAGGCTTAAAATACATATAAGCGTAAGAATATCGAACTCTCTGACCCCATCCAATACTTGAATAATGGCTTCATCGAATATCTGGATAACAGAGTCCACTGCCAAAGTGATAACAAACATGCAGAGGATTATTTTATAGTCCTTCGATGAAAACGCCATAGCTTCTTTAAACGCTAAAACTTTAGATTCTTTGTCAAAGGTTGAAGAGACTCCCGAAACTTTATTATCTGGATTTTGAAGTGTCTCATGCAGGAGATGTGTGTCTTGTATTGTCATATTAATCTCATTTTTTTCCTTCATTTTCGGAACCTGTTTCTCGTGCTTTTTCATACCTTTTCCATCTATCTCTTTCCGCTTTTTCACAGTTTCTGTTACACAAAAAACAAAGAGTCCCTATAACGATTGTAACGGATATGATAAGTATTATTGCAAATCCCACAATTCATTCCTTTTTCAATGAAAATCGTCGAAACGTCTCATGCATTTTTCTCCATTGCATCAATGAACAACTTTCTATTTTTTATCGAGATATTTTCCTCAAGTCCTGAAGCCTATTGTTTAAATCATCAATTTTATGATCAAGACTTTCAAGCTCTTTATTTAATTTATTAACATGTCCATGAAGGTTAGAAATCTCTTTTGAATAATATAATATTTGAGACTGATCTTTAAGCTTATTTGCTTTACCTAACCCTCGAAAGGCTTCTGTCCTTTTCTCAACATGCTCAAATATAGTAAAAGCCTTCTCGAGCCGCTCCCAAACTGCAACATTGCGTTCTAGAGTTGTTTGATATTTATAAGAAAGTTGTTTGTTATTCGGTACATTTTTTAGCAATACCAAATACACTCCCTGCAGTTCAAGAGCCATTCTATTCAAGTCTTCTATCGTCACCTTCAATATTTTCATTGTATCGTTCCATCCACGTTCCGCATTTGCTTTTTCAAACTGGACTGAATCCAAATTCTGAACAGCATCATCGCGTTCCTTAACGACTTGGGAACAAAATAATTTATCCATACCAGTATAGCCATGCGAGGTAGACAAAAGATATGGTAGCAAAAATATGATAAGCAATAAGCCTTCTCTAAACAGAACTTTTTTTGTAAACATTTTTCGATATTTCTCAGACACAATAACTTAAATAGACACATAAATTCATATCAAAAGATTCGTAATGAATTTTATTAAATATATTTTGAATAATCTACGATAAAAATAAAAAAGGAATAAATTGTACAACAATTAAACACAATACAAATAGAATAAAGCTATAAAAACTAATTTATTCAACAAAGTAGTCACGAAATTTTCTGTCTAGCTTTTATCTCTATAGGAGAAATTTATTCACTTTATCTATAACTTTAAAAGATTTTAATATGATATTATAAATACTTCAAAAAGTATATTTTGATTAATATCATACTAACAATGCTGACATAATGAATATACAAAACAGATATATACAATTAATAGTATATAAACTACTTTATAATATAGATTTGTTTATTTTATCAGTAGCATCAATAAAAAAGTTTGTGTTTTTACATAAATTCAAATTTATTAATTTTTTTATATTATATTTTATGCTGTATCTTTTGAATGATCTAAGACATTTTTGGCAATGTTTTTCCTGACACCATATTTGCCTTGATACATCGGACCACCCGCAGAAATGCTTAAACCTTGGCTGCTAGCTTGAGCATGCGCACTGTTGCTGATATCACTGGTGCTAATGCTTCCTGTGGTCAGGCTGTTTTTTCTGCCGGCGCAGTGCTAGCAATGATGCCTCCGGTCAGCGTTGTTTAATTTTTAACAATGATATTAAAGCCGCCATCACCAGCTTTGATGCCTGATTGCTCCACAACATTATGATAATCACTAGAGGATTTATCCTTGTTCAAGGAAATATTGGTTGTGGCTGTACCCTCCTTTTCTCGGCTATTATAACCAATGGCAACAGAGTTTTGCTTGCTGGAAGTTTGTCCCGTATCACTGCGGCTGGTAATGGCGAAATCACCACCAACCTCTATTTCTACACGCTCTCCAGTAACCACGGCGCCTGCCAGTGTGGTATTTCCCTGACTTATGGTGTGAACTGTGCCGGTGCCTATAATATGGCTGTTTTTGTGATGCACTTCCTCACTGGAACCTTTCCCTTGACTAAAAGCAGCACTGCCCGTTACCCGTGCCATAACCGGTGCCAACTCTCATTGAAGAACTTTTACTGCTGTTTTGTGTGCTTTGCGTGTTTTGCGCACTTTCAAAGGTGATATCACCACCTGCTTCCATGGTGATATTCCCGCTCTGTTCATCATTGCTTTGCATCGGTTTTGTGCCGGCAATAATATCGGCTCCAACACCATGGATACTGCCTTTGTGGGCTTGCATGTTGACAGCGCGTCCTGCTTCTATGCTATCTGTTACCGCTGTAGAGGTCTGAACAGAGGCTTCTGCCTTCTCTGTCTTAAAGCCCACGGTCACACTAGCAGAAACATCAGCAATATCACGAACAGATTGTTTAAGGTTTCCACCCTTCATCCCATTATAAAGACCTTTGCCTTTCTTATAAAGATCATAGCCTTTTAGACCAGCAATAAGACCATTGCCGATTTTGTGTTTTGTATCCCCATGACCAAAACGTTTGGCTGCATCCCTTACATCTTGTACACTCCAAGAATGCCCACATTGACAGAGCCTGTCACACCAGCAAAAGACTTTTCATGTGTCTCTTTGCCGTTAGAGGTATCATAGCTTTCCGATAGGGTGATATTATTGCCAGCATCAATGTTGACATCACTATCCGCCGAAACATTTGTCGCTTGTAAATTCACATCAAACTGCACATCTTTGCCCGCCTTAAAATTGGATGGCATATTGGTATTTTCCCATTGATCGCCCATATCTCTGGCGCTTGCAATTCCAACACCTACAGAAACACCGGTGCGATTCTTTTCAAACTGAAAGCCAAAGCCTGTACGTTCTTCCTTTGAGCTTGCCCTATGACTATTGCAACCAGGTGAAACATTGATATCATGGGCTGCCGAAACATCAATATTTTCCCCTGCAGTAAAATCAGAGCCAACCACGTTCACATCTTTTTTGGTGGCGGTTATGCTGATATTTTTCCCATTGAGAGAAGATCCTTGATATTCAAAACTTTCTTTATTTTGCACCCTTCCCTCACTCCCGTATATCGACACAAAGCCCTTGCCTGATCCCACACCAAAACCTGTTTCATGCTCCTCTGAATGGCTGCTATGGTGATCTGTCATGCCATCAATCGTCACACTTTCTCCGGTCACATGAATATCTTCATTTGCAAACATATGAGAAGCAGTGATTGTGGTCTCTTTGTCCGATTGTGTGATAATGTTGCCCGTTGCACCCAGAACAGAGGAGACCGTTGGTATGCGATTGAGAACTATCGGAAGATTCCTCATGTAAAAAGCCACTTGAAGACGATTGTGCTTGCTGATCCAAGTGTTCTTGGGCGCCTTTTATGACAATCTCTCCCCCAGAGTGAATGGTAATATCCGCTTGTTTCTGATCTCCTGGTGCTTTCTCTCCTGACGTTTCCTCTGCCTTACTGGCTATGAGCGTCGAGGCTACAACTTCCGTGTTGTTTCCTGAGTCAATGGCAATGCCTTTTTCTCCTGCTATACTTGAACCTACCACTTGGGTAGCTCCAAAAGTTTCATGATAGGATGAGCTTCCCTCAAAAAAAACCGCCATCTGTGTAGCTAGATATCTCACGGTGTGAGCTATCCTCTGCATTGTTGATGAGGATATCGTTGCTGGCTTTCAGCCCTACCTTGCCATCAGCCGCAACGGAACTGCCTATGATGCTAAGGTCATGCGGTTTCCCATCCTGCCCAGCAACAACAGTGGTATCACCCCCAGATTTTATCGAAGAATCCCGAGAAATAGACTCTTGCCTATCAACACTAAAGTCGCTGCTCTGAAAATGATAATCTCTTTCATCTTTTCTCACTCCTATTGTAATATCCCCTTGAACACCAAGTCCAATATTGCCCTTCGCATCTATATCGGAAGCAGAGACATGGATATCTTTCCCAGATATAACAGTGGTCTCTTTTCCAGAACTTAAATGAGAACCATTGTGTAAGGCAACATGAGAGGTTCGATCCCCGCAATGGTTATTGGCACTGTTGCATGTGGCATCAATCGAAACATTTTCTTTTGCTTGTAAGAGAAGTTTATCCGTTGCTTGCTCATCAGAGCCTAAAATATTCAAATCTTTTCCAGAAAAAAGTGTCGTTGAACCTCCAGAGTTGACCTCTGATTTATGATGCATGGTGGCATCACTGTGCTCGCTGTGGTAATGGGTTTCTGCTGAACTGATCGTCAAGTTGCCTTCTTCTGTAGCCATAGCAAGATCGCCCCCTGTGGTGATCCCCACCCCTGAAGCTGTGATATTTTGATTAGCAATCACGCTCGCATTGTCCCCAGCAGAAAGCGCCTCGGTATTTAAACGGTCTCCACGCTGTCAACCGTTGTGCACCCTGCATCCAAACGAATGTTGTTCTGTGCAAGTAAAACAGCATCGTTACCTGCCGCAAAATGCCCTCCTTGACTAAAAATATCCTCACCATGCACATGCAATTGGTGGTTTGCCGCAATGCGCCCTGAATTGATAATCATTGAATTGCTTGTATTTTGGCTGGTGATATTGACATAATCGCCCATGATCAAAGCCCCGGCAAAAACAAAGGAGGCTCTGTCTTTTTCGGGAATGTAAAGCACCAGTGCATAAACATCCATGCCCTTGACCTGTTGGCGCACATAAATCACCATCGGCGCTTCTAGGGACGCCAATTGTTCTTCACTTAAAGCCTCACCAAAGGGGAGATTATGGGCTTTTGCATATTCCGCCCCTACATCCAGCAAGGTTTTGACTTGAAACAGACACTTAGGCGACAAGTGTCAACAAAATCTTCGCCCTGTTGGGATATAAAATTCCAAATGCCTATACAATCAACATCTATAAAAACAAGACTTGTTTAAGAAAAATCCTTTCCCAAAAAGGTCTCACAAAAGGACAAGTGACTATTATTAAGCGTGAAGCTTTTCAAACACGGAACAAGCTCAAAAAACGTATAGTTTGTAGAAAACATGACTGAATTTACCATAATAATGGAATTTACAAAAAACAACACCCCCTTAACAGTATTCTTATTGAAACTGTTGTTCGGATACGCTCTACAGCATCGCCCCCTTAGTGATGGAGTAAAAAAGCCTCTACCCCTTTCAAGTAAAATAATATCAAATATATCAATACTTTAAAGAACTTGCCATAGCTCTTGCCTTTAGATAAAAATATTCAGGAATTACAGAATGTTGAAGAATGAATTAAAAATATCCTTGCCACTGTCTCCTATCATGACAGTTTTGCACATACGGCATTTATCATTATCGAAGATAGCTTTGCAATTGTCCCAATAAATGCCCAACAAGGAGGAAAACAAATCGATGAAGCACCCCGCCAAATTTTTAATACCAATATCTACAAAGGCTTTATAGAATAAACTTTAGGATAAATAACCTAAATTATTTCGAAGAAAATTAATTCCCCCACTTGCATCGATCAAACACTTATCTATGCAAAAGTAACAGGAAAATTTAAGAAAATGGGCTTTAAATATGCAGTGCGCAAACAAAAATTCCTCTCCTCCCTTGTGCCTTACAGAGAAAAGAAATTCTTGACTTAAGAGACAAAACTGCACGTGTTAGCATGTTACCACCGACACAAATTTAGAAACGGCTCTGTTAAATACACTCTCTCAAACAACGTGAATCTTGTGGTGAAAAAATAAAATGCTTCGTAAAATCATCACTTTCAATGCAAGTATACAGCTTATTCTAACAACAACTTTACTAAGTAATGTTGGAATATTTATGGTAGTTCCTTTTCTTGCAATTTACTTAAGTAAGTTTGATTCTCTTAGCACAACAGAAATTGGAATCATCATTGGTGTAGCTTTTTGGTGCCAAAGAGCTGGCTCTCTCTTAGGGGGAATACTCTCTGATTATTTCCATACAAAAAAAACTATGCTTTTAGGCTTAGTAATACGAATCCCAGTCTATCCGATTGTTGGTCTTACACATAATTTTTATCTCCTCCTTCTCTCTTGCGCCCTCATTGGCTTAGGAAACAGTATATATCTTCCTGCTGCAAAATCTTTTTTAGTAAAAAATGTCTCGATAGCTGAAAAAGTTGATGCTTTAGCAATAAGAACAATTTTTGCTAATATAGGCGTTGCCATAGGACCATTGATTGGGCTGCTGATTTTTAAAATTCTTCCTTCTTTGTTATTTAGTCTCGTTGGATTGATCTTTTTTTTGTTATTCCTCCTTAACTGTACTTTAAAAGAACGCGCTCATAACAACACATTGAATAAAATAAATTTTTCTGACTTTAAAAAATTGCTCACAAACAAAGCTATGCTTAACATTGCTTTTTTTATGTTTTTATTTACCTTTTTTTACATACAACTTGAAATCACCATACCCTTGTTCAGTGATCAAATTTTTGGAGGAAATACAGCTTCTTACGTTTTTGTCTTGAATGCCTTCATCGTGATCTTTTTTCAAATATCTATCTCAAGATGGTCCTGTAAAGAAAACTCTAAAATGCCTATACCGCTAGGCTTTGTTTTGTTTGGACTATCATTCACAATCTTCCACGCTCTTGATCATTCTTATTTTTATCTCTTCTTAGCGATAACCACTTTCTCCTTTGCCGAGATCATGATACAAATACGCCTTGACTATGATGCAACCAATATAAATGAACGCTTAATCGCTAGTTCATTTGGAATCATGAGCCTTTTTAGTGCTTTCGGAGGCATAGCAGGAAGTTACTTAGGCTCTTTATTATATAATCAAAAAGTTCTTGGATTTTCAATTTGGCAGATCCTGACTATTATCTCTATCAGTACAGCCTTTATTTCTTTACTCTTCCTCCAAAATCCAAGGAAAAAATAAATTGATGAAAAAGCATCTTGTATTCTTAGGTCCTCATCATGCTCATGATTGACTGAGTATATCTCAACGGCATCGAAATGACCATTTTAGACAAACCTGAAAATGGCTACTTTACCGCTTCTATGAATCTAGAATCCGTCTTTCTTTTTGATTATCATAACTGACCTTTTACAAAAAAGATCATCAGTACCATCCATAGTCACCATAAAATCGATGCAATCACAACCCTGACAGAAAAAACTCTTCTACTTACATCAGAGCTATCCAGATTTTAAAAGTTTAAAGTATGATCATAGGAAACAATGGAACGAATACAAAATAAATATGCAATGCATTTGTTGCTTTCTGATTAATGCAGAGTATTCCTTCAAATTTTCAAACATGCAAAATGAGTTGACGGCGAATATACTCATTGATAAACTCATCGAAATCAGCTTAACTGATGGCTTCATTTTGGAGGAAGAGGGGTTATACGCAAGGGGACCATCAGCGCTCTCAATCACATTTATCCCAATATCGCAGCTATCACAAATGCGTGTTCATTCTTAGAGCTCTGTAATTTATGGGCGAAATCAATGTTTTAAAGAATATCTGTAGAGAGCATGATCATGCAAAAGGTAGATTCCTATACAAACAGAATTCGGTATCATATCAAAAAACACAATAAAGTCAATAGGTTGATTGTAATTATTTTATATGAATCCACTTAGGAATCCACATTTTTATACGTGATTCATTTGACCATTTTTGATATAAGATTGCCATGTATGAATAGACCATAAAAAGCAAATCATGATGTAAATATTATAACGTATGTAAACGTTCAAATGAAATGAAAAGCAGTTATCATTCATAATAGTTCATAAATTTTATGATACGTTTTTATCACAGCACAAATCACATTGTTTAAAAATTTAGTCGTTTGGAATTATCGATTATACGTTTAAAGAATGGTATGAGTTTTGCTCTTTTTTGAGCGAAACCTTAAAAAGGAATAATCGTTTGAAACTGTCATAAGCTTATAGGTTTAATTTATAAAGATTGCATAAAAGGATTAAGGATAAGATCGCTTTTAAAACGCTTACTAAAAGTTAAAAAAACGATAAAGAGGTATTTTATATCTTATGAAATGAAAAGCCTTTTAATGAATAGATTGCAGACTAGTTTTTAAGAACGGAATTATTCGCTTCCACAAAAAAATGGAGGCGGCTAATACCACAGTAGTAAAATACTATTTTACCTTAGATATGCTACTAAAAAACGTTTTAAAAGTTACCATTTAAAAGTACAGAGCACAAATATAGAGCGATTAATTTGCAAAAAAGTTATGTTTAAAAGAAACTTATGAAAGCCTTTCTAAATACTGTTTAAACGTTTGAAACAGATGTTTATAACAGTTTCTAAAGCCTTGCGTTTGATAAAGGCGGTTGTTTATTGTCTTTATGAGAGCTTGTTTTAAAAGCCAACGTTTGCAACTGTAAAAAACGGATTTTGTTAAAGCTACCAAGTATTTTGATTTGTTTGATAGGTTTTGATTTTAGAATGTAAGTTATTTCAATTTACTCAACTCAATTTTAAAGTCAGTATATTGAAACGTTTTAAAAGAAGCATTTTGATCATGTGCTTTATTTCAAATGACCACCTCACAAAGGAGGAGTTATGATTAATACGTTTGATAGCCATAACAAGCGTTTTATAGGCGCTCTCATTCAAATGAGTGATTAAAGATCATATGCATCATTTACGTTTCTTTTGATAAGTTTTCATATCTCTCATAGAGCGCTTGCAATATGATACGTTTTGGATATATGCACTCATTACTCTATTTGGAATGATTCATAAGGATAGACATTTGAAAGCCGCGTCATATCACTTGGCACGGCTTTCTTTTATGGAACGCTTTCTTTTATGATATGTATATTAAGCATTATCTTATAATGCGTTTATAGCCATCAAGAAGGCACCCCTATGTCTATTTTTATTCTGTTTCCTCAACAATCTTGACAAGGTTATCGCTTTCATAAACCTCATAATTTATAGGAACTTCC
>NZ_JBHILR010000030.1:0-2634 GCF_042193415.1 Bartonella sp. TT121SHDZB
ATGAGTTCGGAACAAGCTTGGGTTCACGAGGTGTCTCCATTCTTGACCCTTTCACTGGAACAGGGACCTTTATCACAAGGCTATTACAATCCAATCTCATCAAACCAGAGGATATGGAATATAAATACCGTTATGATATCCACGCAAATGAGATTGTCTTGCTAGCCTATTACATAGCAGCCATTAATATCGAAGCAACCTATCATGGTCTTATGAAAGGAAATTATATCCCTTTCAAGCATATTGGTTTGACTGATACGTTTCGAATGATTGAAAAACAAGATCTTATGGAAGGTATACTCAAAGAAAACAGTGAATATTTGGAACATCAGAAAAATTTGACTATCGAAGTTATCTTCGGCAACCCACCTTATTCAACTGGTCAAAAAAGTGCTAATGATAATGCGAAGAATACCCCTTATCCCATATTAGATAATCGTATCAGTGAAACTTATGCTGCTCAATCTGAATCAATCAATATGCAAGCACTTTATGATAGCTATATACGAGCAATTCGATGGGCTAGTGACCGTATAAAAGATTGTGGTATTATTGGTTTTGTGACAAACGCAGGGTTTATTAATGCATGTTCTTTAAATGGTTTACGCAAGTGTCTAGTTGAGGAATTTAGTAGCCTTTACATTTTCCATTTACGGGGTAATCAACGAACCTCTGGAGAACTTTCGCGAAAAGAAGGTGGTAAGATTTTTGGTTCTGGATCTCGTGCCCCTATAGCGATTTCTATTCTCGTAAAAAATCCAAAATCCAAACAACAGGGGAAAATATATTTCCGTGATATTGGAGATTATCTCACAAGAGAAAAAAAGCTTAAGACAATTAAAAAATTTGGTAGCATTGATGGTATTACACAGAGCAAACAAGGTTGGCGAATAATTATACCGGATAAGCATAATGATTGGCTTGGTCAACGTGATGACAGTTTCAAGACATTCCTAGCTTTAGGTGATAAGAAACCTCATAGTAAAAAACTGTTTGAGATTTATTCTTGTGGTCTAAAAACCAATCGTGATGCTTGGGCATACAATGCAAGCAATGAAACTCTCGCGAAGAATATGAGTAATATGATTACTTTCTACAATAGTGAAGTGGAGCGTTTTAATGGTGTTTATACACATGATAACGGTAAAACACGTACTAAAACTGTAGATAATTTTGTTAATGCCGATGAAAGCAAAATTAGTTGGAGTATTAATCTTAAGAAACATTTAACTAAAGGAAAGATTTTTGAATTTGAAGATACATGCCTTATTCAAAGCCTATATCGTCCTTTTACACAACAATGGCTCTATTACAATCGTGCCTTTAATGAAATGGTTGCCCAAATTCCATGTATATTTCCAATGGGGCAAGCGGTTGAAAATAGAGTAATACAAATTACAGGTACGGGAGCAAAGAAAGATTTTTCTGTTATTATGACTAAGAATGTGCCTGAATTTCAAGTGATGGAGAATAGTCAATGCTTTCCAAGATATATCTATGAAGATGCTACGGTTTCAAAAAGTAAAAGTGAGAAACAAACCCTTTTATTTACAGACTCTATAGAGGAAAACAAAACTGTTGGTTTACAGAGGCGTGATGCCATTACGGATGAAGGATTAGCACATTTTAAAGCCGCTTATCCTAATGAAACCATAACAAAAGATGATCTATTCTATTATGTTTATGGTCTACTTCATTCGGAAGATTATCGTGCTCGTTATGCTGATAACCTCTCTAAAGAATTGCCTCGTATCCCTTGTGTAAAGAGTGCTGATGATTTTTGGAAATTTGTGACAGCAGGGCGTGAATTGGGTCATTTGCACGTAAACTATGAAACTGTAGAACCTTATCCAGTGACCTTTAAAAAGGGTAATCCAAAAGTTACAGAGATCTCTAATCCAGAAAAATTTTATTATGTAACTGAAATGAAATTCGCAAAAATTAAGAATAGTAAGGAAAAGGATAAATCGACTGTTTTTTACAATAACAATATTACCATGACAGATATCCCTCTTGAAGCTTATGAGTATATCGTCAATGGTAAACCCGCTCTTGAATGGGTTATGGGACGTCAATGCGTTAAGACTGATAAAAAGAGTGGCATTGTTAATGATGCCAATCGCTATGCTGTTGAAACCGTTGGCAACCCTGCTTATCCATTGGAATTGTTTCAAAGGGTTATTACCGTAAGTTTAGAAACCATGAAAATCGTTAAGAACTTACCAAATTTGGTATTAAGAGAAACTGAATAACTTAAAAGCATGCTCACATAATGGGTATGATAAACTCATAAGGGGTATAAGGTCTTATAGCTATAGGTTCCTATACCCCTTTATACATTGCTTACATATAATCTTTAAAAGGATAATTTATCATGCGTTATTCTAAAAAGAAAAAACTTGCACTTTTAGATACTCTCATTTGGATTGCTTTAAGATTTATAAGAAACCCCATCTTAAATAGAGTTAGATTTTTTTACATTGCCTTTAAGAGGTTATACCGTAATCTAAAATGAGTGCTTTATTGTTTTCAAAAGCTTTATTTAAAGAGAGTTATATATATTCATTTTCTTATATTACTTATAGGTTTTGAAGGTTTCTCAAACCGTCAAAATACCTTCAAAAATATACCGTT
>NZ_JBHILR010000076.1:0-591 GCF_042193415.1 Bartonella sp. TT121SHDZB
ATAGGAGCTAAAGCGGCTTTCATGGCTGGTGTTTTGTATGTTGACGATTGACCAATCAGAGCGCCCCAGAGATTAGGAACAACAGTCCAATCATCATGTTGTTTTGGAGCAACCCGCACGCCATTGCCAATGACAGCAGCCAAGGCACAGAGAGCAGCGACAGCAATAAAATCCATAGGGGCTTGTTGACGTTCTGAAACGTCATAAACATAATCCATGAATGGCATGGGGAGCTGTAATGGGTCAAAAGGCTTGACGGGTAAGAGAGCCGCCATGATAGGCTTTAATTCCCCCCAACCATTTTGTTGCAATGCTTGTTTATAAGGAATGGCTTCTAAACAAGTCTTATCATTTAAAGAAACATTATCGTTATCATTGACGGGAGTATTTTTATTATTGTTTTGTAAATTATTATCTTTCATAGTTTCCCTCTTTTAAGAAAGTAATACGTTATTAAAATCAGTTCCTTTTGGAGCTTGCATGATAAAGACCTCAAAGCCATGGCTATAGGCATGTGCAGCGAGGGTAAAACCTGCTTTACGACCCGCATCATCGCCGTCCATTGCAATGGTGAGACGCCCTTTTGTAGGA
>NZ_JBHILR010000077.1:0-591 GCF_042193415.1 Bartonella sp. TT121SHDZB
CCGCACATGTCCTCGGAGATGTTCCGCCAGAAGGCCGGCATCGAGGTCACGCTCGTGCCCTTTCCCGGGGCCGCGCCTGCGGTCACGGCGCTGCTGGGCCAGCAGGTGGACTACATGATCGACAACCTGCCCAGCTCCATGCCGCACATCAGGAGCGGCAAGTTCCGCGCGCTGGCCATCACCAGCGCCACGCGCTCGGCCCCGTTGCCCGAGGGCCCCACCAGGACCGAGGCCGGCGTGCCCATGCAGGTCACGGCCTGGTTCGGGCTGCTGGCCCCTGCCGGCACGCCCGATGCCGTGGTCGAGCGCATCCAGCAGTCGGCCCGGCGCGCCATGCAGACGGCCGAGGGGCGCCAGCGCTTTGCCGACCTGGGCGGCGTGCCCGGTGGCGAGACACCGGCCGAGTACGACGCCTTCATCGCCCAGGAACGCAAGAGCTGGGCCCAGATCGTCAAGGCCGCAGGCCTGTCGCTGGAATAGTTCTCCCCTCCCGTCCGTCCCCCCTCCCATGCAAGAAGACATCGCCGCCCTGCTGCGCCAGCCCTTTGGATCGCTGCCCGAACTCGTCGCGCTGCAGGCCAGCCAGCGCCC
>NZ_JBHILR010000031.1:0-2353 GCF_042193415.1 Bartonella sp. TT121SHDZB
AGTCTTTTTAAAGCTTGTTTATCAACAGCCCATGAGAGAGATCAGATCAGCAAAATAGTGAAATTTGCTGTTTGTTTGATGGTCAATCAAGACAAATTCGTTATGTACTTTAAAATATCAGAATGAGTATTTTGATGAGTTTTATAGGCACTAAAATAATCTAATTTGTCAGTTCAATTTACTGACACATAACTGACAAATGTATATTATGAGTTGAATTTATGGGGTATATCTTAATAAGGGTTGTATCATTAAAATACTAACATATTGAAATATAATGTTTTTAATTTTCTCTCATTTAAAAAAAATAATATAGGCTCTAAAAAGAACTGACAAAACTCTTTTTACAAAGCCACTCAGATCATTTTTGGGGGGAGAAAAGTTCTTTGATGAGAATGCCATTAAAAAGAGTTTTGCCTATTTGAGTAGAAAGTTTTAAAAGAGGTTTCTTTATTGTTTTATGCTGTTGTTTTTGACGAAAGGATGCCATTCATACCGTCTATCAGGACGCCGACCTAAGCCATTATTCTCTTCAGAAATTTCACGAATATAGTTACAACGACATAAAAGCTCTAAAGCTTGCTTCACAGCTTCATTGTCTTTTAAAGAACGCCAACACCGTCTATAGATATCCCGTGCAGTAAAAACATCAGATAAATGATCACAACGCTCGACAATTAATTTTGCACGCTCTGCTGTTAATGTATCTCCCACCGCATAAAGACGTTTTGCATGGCTTAACAGATAACTTGTCCAACGCAAGGCTGTTGTGATGGCATAGAGTCCAATTTCTAAACGACCACTGTCAAGAAGTTCAAAAATTAACGCAAGGCTTGCTATGGTCTTTGGCATTTTTAAAAGATGCGATTGTAAGCTTTCTGAGTGAGTAGCTCCTTTTGCCTCTTTATGAAGATGCTCGAACCATTCATAAAACTTCACTTGTGCTTTAGGAGAAAAACGCATAATCAGTGGTTGTTCGGGAGACCCTAAGCGTTTATCACGAAAAGAGCGAAAAACCCCTTCATACTTTTGCCACCCCTCTTGATTGGGCGGTCTATCAATTAATTGCCATTCTTTATTGTCATCGGGCCAGACAATCATTTGAAAGCGTTGCAATAAACCGTCATTATTTGTTCCATGGTGCATTGCTTGAATGAGGGGAATAAGGCGTGAAGGTTGAATGCCTCCAATTATGGATAAGGTGACATGGGGGATAAAAATGGTTCCACGCTCGATACGGTCATAGGTAAATTGATCATCTCCATTAAAAGCTGTGAGATAAAAGGCGCGGTCTGTTTGATATTCCTTTCTTTCTAGATTGGCTAAAAAGCCAGCCAATTCATCACGCACCATTAAGAGACCCCGGGGGTTTTCTTTTAAGAGTTCCCCAAGCTTTTCAACGGTCACATCATTGACAATAAAGCGTCGTTTACCAAGAGTATCATCATTATTTTTACGAGTAGAAACTAAGCGGTGTACAAAGTACATTATGCAATCATATTCGCAACATTATAAAAATAGTAATCTATCATTACTTACTGATACGGAGCGCAGTATTGTAGAAAATAATTTGCTTCAATTACCAAATAAATAAAAATACAGTTGATTAAGGAAATCTTTGCTTTGTATGAAGCACACGTAAAATACGCACAACGCCATTTGAAATATCATAAATCATGATATAATTTGAATGTACAATAAGTTCACGTGTATTTACAATTCGTCCTAAACGGCCAAGAGTAGGAAATTTAACAAGTTTTTCTACTTTTTCAGATAAAAGTTGATCAAACTTTAAGGCAGCAGAAGGATTATCTTGTGATATGTATTCACGTATCTTTTTGCGGTCAACGTGTGCTACTTGTGTCCAAATTAGCTTCATAAAGTTGATCTATCGAGTTTACTTTGTGTTTTTAGGCGCCATTCCTTTGCTTCTGCTTCGATTTCTTCAGAAGATATTATGTCACCTGCATTAGCAGAATTTATCCCTAATTGAACTTGTTCCCGAAACCATAAATCGTATGCACTTTTTTCTTTTTGTTCTTTTACGATATCGCGCATATAATCGCGCAATAATTGTGCACCAGATCTATCACACGCCTTTGCTGCTTTGGAAAATTCATTTTTTAATACATCATCGACGCGAAAGGTAAATGTTGTCTCAGCCATCTTATGACCACTTAATGTGTTACAAAGTAGTTCTAATGTAATGTATTTTTACTGTTTCTTCAATAGGTACTATTAGAATAGATATTTTATATCTATTTTGCATTTTCATAGGGTTGAAAGAGACGCCCATAAATCAACGGGCTCTGATAACAACCCAGACAGCAGAGCCAGACCGGTTTCAATGCCT
>NZ_JBHILR010000078.1:0-251 GCF_042193415.1 Bartonella sp. TT121SHDZB
AACTGCTTGCGCAGGTTGCCGACCAATTGTGTGTTGATGGCCACGATGCGCTTTTGCGCATCGATCTGCGCCCGCAGCGATGCCTCTTGCACCGCTGCCGCCACGATGTTGGTGGCCAGCGTTAGATAGGCGGCCTCCAACTGGAAGTATTGCGCATCCTCTGCGGCCTTGAGCGACTCAACCTGACGCCGGTTCAAGCCGAACACGTCAGGTGCGTAGCTGACCGTGACCTGCGCCGTGTGCAGGCTATA
>NZ_JBHILR010000078.1:324-585 GCF_042193415.1 Bartonella sp. TT121SHDZB
CACCACCGGGAAGAACGCGCCCTGCTGCGCACTCGTCTGCTGTTGCGCTATGCGCCGCGCCGCTTGCGCTGCACTCAACGTTGGGCTGGCGGCGAAGGCATTTTCAATGGTCTTGTTCAGCTTGTCCGACTGAAACGTCTTCCACCACTGGTCGGACACTTTCATGCCCGAGACAAAGCGCTGGGCTTCACCCCCCTGCGTGGCGGCAGAAGACGTCTGCTCCGGCAACGGCTGCGGCGTATAGCCGGACACCTTGGGCGC
>NZ_JBHILR010000032.1:0-2120 GCF_042193415.1 Bartonella sp. TT121SHDZB
AAAACAGATCAGAAACCAGCAAAAGCCATGTTGGGTTCTGTCATGGGCGGTGGGGTGCATTTAAGTCAATCCAATCCAAAACATCTGGTCATTTGTGAAGGCATTGAAACCGGTCTGGCTCTGCTGTCTGGGTTGTTATCAGAGCCCGTTGATTTATGGGCGTCTCTTTCAACCCATGGCATGATGCGTGTGAATTTACCCCATACAAAAGGGCATCTCACCATTGCAATGGACGGCGATGATGCGGGTCGTAAAGCAGGTTTTACCCTAGCCAAGCGTGCTTATAGCCAAGGCTTTGAGGTCTTTATGATGCAAGCTCCAAAAGGAACTGATTTTAATAACGTATTACTTTCTTAAAAGAGGGAAACTATGAAAGATAGTAATTTACAAAACAAGAATGAAAATACTCCCGTCAATGATAACGATAATGTCTCTTTAAACGATAAGACTTGTTTAAAAGCCATTCCTTATGAAGTCGCCTTGCAACAAAACGGTTGGAAGGAATTACAACAGATTGAGAGTGCTCTTTTACCCGTTGAACCTTTTAATCCATTACAGCTCCCAATGCCATTCATGGACTATATTTATGACGTTTCAGAGCGTCAACAAGCTCCAATGGATTTTATTGCTGTCTCTGCTCTCTGTGCCTTGGCTGCTGTCATCGGCAATGGCGTGCGGGTTGCTCCAAAACAACATGATGATTGGACGATTGTCCCTAATCTCTGGGGCGCTCTTATTGGTCAATCGTCAACATACAAAACACCAGCCATGAAAGCCGCTTTAGCGCCTATCACTTGCCTTCAAAAGGAATGGTATAAAGACTGGTTAAAGCAGAAAGAGAAACAAGAAATTGAAGAGAGACTTGAAACTTTAGATAAACGAGAAAAGGAAAGACAAGCCAATAAAGCGATAAGAAAAGGAGAGTGTGAAACCGCCCGTGCTCTTTTGTATGAAACGCTCTCTAAAGACAATGCGCATGATGATGATGTCTCTCGTTTTATTGTCAATGATGTGACCGTTGAAAAGCTTGGGGAACTCTTAAAAGAAAACCCCCGGGGTCTCTTAATGGTGCGTGATGAATTATCTGGTTTTTTAGCCAATCTGGAACGAAGAGAATATCAAACAGACCGTGCCTTTTATTTAACAGCTTTTAATGGAGATGATCAATTTACCTATGACCGTATCGAGCGTGGAACCATTTTTATCCCTTATGTCACTTTATCCATGATTGGAGGCATTCAACCTTCACGCATTATTCCCATTATTCAAGCCATGCACCATGGAACAAATAATGACGGTTTATTGCAACGCTTTCAAATGATTGTCTGGCCCGATGACAATAAAGAGTGGCAATTGGTTGATAAACCGCCCAATCAAGAGGGGTGGCAAAAGTATGAAGGGGTTTTTCGCTCTTTTCGTGATAAACGATTAGGGTCTCCAGAACAACCACTGATCATGCGTTTTTCTCCTAAAGCACAAGTGAAGTTTTATGAATGGTTCGAGCATCTTCATAAAGAGGCAAAAGGAGCTACTCACTCAGAAAGCTTACAATCGCATCTTTTAAAAATGCCAAAGACCATAGCAAGCCTTGCGTTAATTTTTGAACTTCTTGACAGTGGTCGTTTAGAAATTGGACTCTATGCCATCACAACAGCCTTGCGTTGGACAAGTTATCTGTTAAGCCATGCAAAACGTCTTTATGCGGTGGGAGATACATTAACAGCAGAGCGTGCAAAATTAATTGTCGAGCGTTGTGATCATTTATCTGATGTTTTTACAGCAAGGGATGTTTATAAACGTGATTGGAAATATTTAACAGACAATCAAACCGTTAAGCAAGCTTTAGAGCTTTTATGCCGTTGTAACTATATTCGTGAAATCTCTGGAGACAAGTGCTCTCAAAGTGGTCGACCTACCATACGTTATGAATGGCACCCCTTAGTGAAAGATCATAAGACATCACACTGAGGCAATTTGGAAATCTTATAAAACATTAAACAATATAACAGTGAACCTTTAAAGCACTCCCCATCATGAGTTTTGGGGGGGTATGGGGGTTTTGGGGGGTCTTTTTACCCCCCCCTTTATATATATTTTTTAGTCAAAAATAAAAGTTATTA
>NZ_JBHILR010000079.1:0-577 GCF_042193415.1 Bartonella sp. TT121SHDZB
TATAAAAGAAATAGATCCCCAAGCCTATCTTTGTATGGAAAATACAGGTTATTACAACTTTAATCTTTATGAGGTTTTAGAAAAATTCTCCTTTAGAACTTATGTAATAGACCCTAAGCACATAAAGAGGAGTATTGGTCTAGTGCGTGGTAAAAATGATAAAATAGACGCTAAAAGAATTGCTATATTTATTGAAAGAAACCACCAAGACATTGAAAGCTGGAAGCCGATAGGAGAAAGTGTAAAAGCCATTAAAATCCTATTAAGCCAACGACGTTTTAAAATTAAACAACGAACAGGTTTGAAGCAACAAAATTCTGATTTAAAAAGTGTTACGTTTAGTAAAACCACTGACAAATTGATCAGGATAAACGAAAAGAGTATCAAAGAAATAAACAAGCATATTGTGGAGATAGAGACTTTGATTAAAAAAGAGATAAATGCTGATCATCAACTACGTACAGAAATAAATAGGATTAAAACCATTCCAGGTATTGGTGATATTACCGCTTGGACAATTGCAGTAAAAACAGAAGGTTTTAAGCGATTATGTGACCCGAGAAAACTGGCTTGTTTT
>NZ_JBHILR010000033.1:0-2036 GCF_042193415.1 Bartonella sp. TT121SHDZB
TTAACCGATACGTTTCAAACGCTTAAAGAGAAAAATTTGATAGACGGTATACTTAAAGAAAACAGTGAATATTTAGAATACCAGAAAAATCTAAATATCAAAGTTATCTTTGGTAACCCGCCTTATTCAGTAGGACAAAAGAATGAAAATGATAATGCAAAGAACACTCCCTACCCGATATTAGATAAACGGATCAGTGAAACTTATGCGGCTCAATCTAAAGCAAGTAATATACGAGCGCTTTATGACAGTTATATACGTGCTATTCGTTGGGCGAGTGACCGTATTCATAATGCTGGGGTAATTGGTTTTGTTTCTGGTTCAAGCTATATAGAAAAGCCAGCAATGGATAGTTTACGAAAATCTTTAGCCAAAGAATTTACGAGTATTTATGTACTTAATTTACGAGGTGATATCCGTAAAAATATGATGAATAAAAATAACGCTCAAGAAGGTGAGAATATTTTCGGCAATGGTAGTATGACGGGTATTGCCGTAACATTATTTATTAAAAATCCCAATGTTTCTGGAGAATGTAAAATTTACTATCATGATATTGGAGATAATCTTTCCACCGGAAAAAAACTTGAGATGCTTCAATACTTTACTAGTATTGGTGGTATAGCTAATAAATCAAGTTGGCAAATGATTACACCGGATGAACATGGTGATTGGATTAATCAACGTGATAACAGTTTTGAAACATTCTTAGCTATAGGTGATAAGAAACCTTATGATAAAAAACTGTTTGAGATTTATTCTTGTGGTCTAAAAACTAATCGTGATGCTTGGGCATACAATGCAAGCCGTGAGGTTTTAGCAAAGAACATGCACAATACGATTGCGTTCTATAATAGTGAAGTAGAACGTTTTAATGCTGCTTATGGACATGTTGATCGCAGAATACATAAAAATGCTGTAGATAATTTCGTCAATACAGATGAAAGCAAAATTAGTTGGAGTAGTAGTTTAAAAGAAGAAATTATAAGGGGAAAGTTTTCTGAATTTGAGAATGATTGTTTAATTCAAAGCCTTTATCGTCCTTTTACACAACAATGGCTCTACTATAATCGTATTTTTAATGAAAGAACTTACCAGATGCCTCGTATATTTCCGATGGGAAAAGCGGTTGAAAATAAGGTAATACAAATTTCAGGCATGGGAACTCAATCAGGTTTTTCTGTTTTGATAGCTAAGTCTATACTTGATCTTCATGTTGTGCATAATGGTCAATGCTTTCCAAGATACTTTTATGAAGATATTACCTCCTTAAAATCTAAAGATAATAACCAGTCACATTTATTTACGCATTCTACAGAAGAAAGCACAACATCTGGTTTACAAAGGCGTGATGCTATAACTGATGAAGGATTAGCACATTTTAAAGCGGCTTATCCTAATGAAAAAATCACTAAAGATGATTTATTCTATTACGTTTACGGTCTACTTCATTCGGAAGATTACCGTGCCCGTTATGCTGATAACCTCTCTAAAGAATTGCCTCGTATCCCTTGCGTAAAGAGTGCTGATGACTTTTGGAAGTTTGTAACAGCTGGGCGTGAATTGGGTCATTTGCACGTGAATTATGAAACTATAGAACCTTATCCAGTGACCTTTAAAAAAGGTAATCCAAAAGTTACAGAGATCTCTAATCCAGAAAAATTCTATTATGTAACTGAAATGAAATTCGCAAAAATTAAGAATAGTAAGGAAAAGGATAAATCGACTGTTTTTTACAATAGCAATATTATCATAACAGATATCCCTCTTGAAGCTTATGCGTATATCGTTAATGGTAAACCCGCTCTTGAATGGGTTATGGGGCGTCAATGTGTAAAGACTGATAAAAAGAGTGGTATTGTGAATGATGCCAATCGTTATGCTGTTGAAACCGTTGGCAACCCTGCCTACCCTCTAGAGTTATTTCAGAGGATTATTACCGTAAGTTTAGAGACAATAAAAATCGTTAAGAACCTACCAAAACTAGAAATTAGAGAAACTGAATAGACTTGGCTTGCTAAACTCACAAGGGGTAT
>NZ_JBHILR010000080.1:0-571 GCF_042193415.1 Bartonella sp. TT121SHDZB
CTAAAGAAGCTTGTGAATCCCTAGCAGATGCAATGACCGTGGTCTTTTCAACTTATCATTCTATCCAAGTGATTTCGAATGCACAAAAAGAGCATGGTTTACCCGAATTTGATCTAATCATTTGTGATGAAGCGCATAGAACCACTGGTGCTTCATTGGGAAGTGAAGACAATGAATCCGAATTTATCAAGGTTCATGATAATAGCATCATTCGAGGTAAAAAACGTCTCTATATGACAGCAACCCCAAAGATCTTTAGTGACACTGCCAAAAGGCGCGCTGATGAGATTAATGCTGTTTTGGCATCTATGGATGATGAAGCACTTTTTGGCAAACAACTCCATCATTATACCTTCGCGGAAGCTGTCGATAATGAACTTTTAACCCCTTACAAGATTGTGGTCTTAGGCATTGATGAAACCTATATTACACCAGCCATACAGGAGATTATTGCCAATGAAAACCGTGAAATTGATTTAGATGATGCGGCAAAAATTATTGGCTGTTATAGAGCCCTGACCAAAATAGATAAGCAAGCCGCTGTTGATGATGATGATACAGAGCCCATGCA
>NZ_JBHILR010000034.1:0-2015 GCF_042193415.1 Bartonella sp. TT121SHDZB
CAAACAATTCGTGAATGGACAGAAGATACAGAAGTACCCTTGCGTTCCTTTGCCGTGTGTTCGGATACACAAGTGGGAAAGCGTCGTAAGAATAAAAATGATGCTCTTGAATTTGATAGCTCTGATCTTGCCTTGCCGGCTACCACGGATGCAAAAGAACTGGCTAGTAAAGCGGGTAAGGTTTCACATGATCTGATGACCGTGGTGTTTTCCACTTATCATTCTATCCAAGTGATTTCGGATGCGCAAAAAAAGTATGATTTACCCGAATTTGATCTAATCATTTGTGATGAAGCGCATAGAACCACTGGAGCTTCATTGGGAACAGAGGACAATGAATCTGAATTTATCAAGGTTCATGATAACAGCATCATTCGTGGTAAAAAACGTCTCTATATGACAGCAACCCCTAAGATCTTTACCGATGATGCCAAAAAGCAAGCCAATGAGATCAATGCCGTTCTCGCCTCTATGGATGATGAAGAACTCTATGGAAAAGAGCTTTATACCTATACTTTCTCAAAAGCCGTTCAGAATGAACTTTTAGCACCTTATAAGATTATTGTTTTGGGTGTTAATGAAGAAGAAGTAAGTCAATCCATTCAACATCTGATGACCGATGAGAATTATGAACTTATTCTTGATGATAAAACCAAGATCATAGGCTGTTATCAAGCCCTTGCTAAAATAGATCTAAAGGTTGATTTAAGTGATGACCCTAACCCTATGCGGCGGGCTTTGGCTTTTTGTAAAGATATCAAGACCTCTAAACGCATTTGTAAAACCTTCAATTCTGAAGAAATACAGGAAGAATTATTTAATCTTCATCAACTCTATAAAGATACCCCGCCTCTTCAGTGTACCTTTGATCATATTGATGGAACACAAAGTGCCAAAATGCGCAATAAAGCCCTTGATTGGCTTAAGGAAGATGTGGGGGAAAATACTTGCCGTGTGCTCACCAATGTTCGCTGTCTGTCTGAAGGGGTGGATGTGCCTGCTCTTGATGCCATTATGTTTTTACACCCGCGTAAAAGTCATGTGGATGTGATACAGGCGGTGGGGCGTATCATGCGCCGTGCAAAGGGCAAGAAAAGAGGCTACATCATTTTACCCGTTGGGATCCCTGCTGGGGTTTCTGCTGAACATGCTTTACGCTACAACAAGAGATACAAGGTGGTCTGGCAAGTCATCAATGCTTTGCTTGCTCATGACGAGAATTTTGAAATCACCCTTAACCAGATGATTTTGGGGCAAGATGTTAGTGATTCTTTGGAGATTGTCGCCTTAAAGAGCATGACCGCGGTTGAGGATAAACTTCATATCCATGAAAAATCAGAACATATGGGACTTGAGATTGGAAAAGCCGCTCATGAACCACAAACTATTCATAGCGTAACAGGAAGATTACCTTTTTATAAAGAGTTTCCCAATGCTCTGAAAACCCTTCTTGCGAAGAAATTTGCTATTGCGGATTATTGGGAAAATTGGGCGGGCAATGTTGCTGAGATTGCACAAAATCATATCACGCATCTTCAAAACCTGCTTTCTGATGAAAACAGTAAAGCCTTTCATGCTTTTGATGCATTTCATAAGGAATTAAAAAACAACTTAAACAGTGAAATCAAGCAAGAAGAAGCCATTGAGATGTTAGCGCAACATCTTGTCACGCGTCCCGTGTTTGAAGCCTTGTTTGAAGGAAATGAATTTGTACAAAACAATGCCATTTCGCAAGCCATGGAAAAAATCTTAACAGAACTTGATAAAACCAATATCGAGGAAGAATCCAAGGAATTACAAGAATTTTATAACAGTGTAAGGCTTCGTGCTTCTGGGATTACCACACCACAAGCAAGGCAAAATCTTATTATTACGCTTTATGAAAGCTTTTTTGCCAAGGCATTTAAGAAAACCACGGATAGGCTTGGGATTGTTTATACCCCCGTTGAGGTCGTGGATTTTATCATTCATTCTGTTGATGATGTGTTGCGGAATGAATTTGGCAAAAGCTTGGG
>NZ_JBHILR010000081.1:0-563 GCF_042193415.1 Bartonella sp. TT121SHDZB
AGTTGTTCGGCACCATGTCGCCAGACGAGGCTGCCGAGGCCACTGTGCTTGCCCAACCGCAGGCCTCGTCCTCGGCCTATGTGATCTATACGTCCGGCTCCACGGGCACGCCCAAGGGCGTGATGGTGGGGCATGACGCGCTGACGCTGTTCGCGCGTGTCTCGGCCGCATCGCGCGGGCTGGGCCCCGGGGACCGCAGCTACGCCTTCGTGCCCATGACCCACATCTTCGGGCTGGGCACGGTGCTGCTGGCCTCGCTGCATGCGGGCGCGCAGATGGTGATGCGCCCGCAGTTCGACCCCGCCGATCTTCTGGATGCGCTGGCCAGCCACGGCATCTCCCAGCTTCAGGGGCCGCCTGCGCTGTACGCGCGCCTGCTGGCCCATCTGCAGGAGCAGGGCATTGCCCACCCGCAGGCGCCTGCGCTGCGCTATGTCTATACCGGCGCCGGCCCGCTGGACCTGACGCTGAAAAAGCGCGTGGAGGCCGCCTTCGGCCAGGCGCTGCACCATGGCTACGGCCTGTCGGAATACGCAGGCTCGGTCCACCTCACGCGCCAGGGC
>NZ_JBHILR010000082.1:0-560 GCF_042193415.1 Bartonella sp. TT121SHDZB
CGTAGGGTGAGTCGGCCCCTAAGGCGAGGCAGAAATGCGTAGCTGATGGGAAGCAGGTTAATATTCCTGCACCATTGTTAAATGCGATGGGGGGACGGATCGCGGAAGGTTGTCCGGGTGTTGGAAGTCCCGGTCCTTGCATTGGAGAAGGCGCTTAGGCAAATCCGGGCGCGGAATTCAAGGGTGCGAGGCCAGTCGCTTAGGCGACGAAGCAATCGGAAGTGGTTCCAAGAAAAGCCTCTAAGCTTCAGTCTAACGAGACCGTACCGCAAACCGACACAGGTGGGCGAGATGAGTATTCTAAGGCGCTTGAGAGAACTCGGGAGAAGGAACTCGGCAAATTGGTACCGTAACTTCGGGATAAGGTACGCCCCTGTAGCTTGATGCCCCTGCGGGCAGAGGGTGAAGGGGTTGCAATAAACTGGTGGCTGCGACTGTTTAATAAAAACACAGCACTCTGCAAACACGAAAGTGGACGTATAGGGTGTGACGCCTGCCCGGTGCCGGAAGATTAAATGATGGGGTGCACGCTCTTGATTGAAGTCCCGGTAAACGGCGGC
>NZ_JBHILR010000083.1:0-263 GCF_042193415.1 Bartonella sp. TT121SHDZB
AGGGCAAGCAGGCTGCGTTGTGCAGCAGCACGGCCGTCGCCAATGGCGAGCGGGCCTGCGCTGCGCGCTACAGGTCGCGCCGGATCAGAGCGCCCTTGAACAGCACCGGCCCCGTGGGCCCGGTCTGGCTGGGCACGCCGCCCTTGGGCTCCAGGCTGATGGCCAGGGCAGGCACGCCCTGGACGTCGGCAGCCGCGGCGGTCAGCTTGACCAGCTTGTCGCGTCCCAGCACGCCCAGCGATTGCGGGCCGCCCTGGGGCGGC
>NZ_JBHILR010000083.1:324-558 GCF_042193415.1 Bartonella sp. TT121SHDZB
ACGAGCATGGAGGCATCGGCCTTGTCGTCGGCCAGCACGGCCACGTACTGGATCTGGGGCGCGGCCTGCAGCGCAGCCTGGGTGGCCTGCAGCTGGTTGTTCAGCACAGCCAGCTGGCGCTCGCCGCTTTGGCGCAGGTCCTGGTGCGACCACAGCCCCACGGCCACGGCCGCCACGGTGGCGCAGGCGCCCAGCACGGCGGCGCCGCGCCACCAAGCCAGGGCGCGGCCCACG
>NZ_JBHILR010000084.1:0-261 GCF_042193415.1 Bartonella sp. TT121SHDZB
TTCATGACCACCACGTCATGGGCCATGGCGCGGATCACGTCCACGTCATGCGTGATCAGCAGATAGGCCAGGCCCCGCTCGCGCTGCAGCCGCTGCAGCAGGCCCAGCACCTGCTGCTGAATGGTCACATCCAGCGCGCTGGTGGGCTCGTCGAGCACCAGCACCTCGGGCTCCAGCACCAGGGCGCGTGCAATGGCGATGCGCTGGCGCTGGCCTCCCGAGAATTCGTGGGGATAGCGGGCAAGCAGGCCGGGAAACTGT
>NZ_JBHILR010000084.1:324-557 GCF_042193415.1 Bartonella sp. TT121SHDZB
CTGCTCCAGCGTCAGCCGGGGCGACAGCGATGAATACGGGTCCTGGAACACCACCTGCACCTTGCGCCGCAGCGCACGGTTGGCGGGCGAGTTGCGCGTGGCTGGCTGCTGCCAGGCATAGCCGGCAATGCGCAGCCGGCCCTCATGGGGCAGCAGCCCCAGCACGGCCTGGGCCAGCGTGGATTTGCCCGATCCCGATTCACCGACCACACCCACGGTACGCCCGGGCAACA
>NZ_JBHILR010000035.1:0-1954 GCF_042193415.1 Bartonella sp. TT121SHDZB
AGAAGACCCTCACAATCTAATGTGATAAACGTTTGATAAAATTTGGAATGGGAAATTTTAAAGAGGGGCGCCCCCGCACCGCCCAAGCATTTAATTATGCTGCTTTATTTTTGGAGAGACATAGACAATCTCTAATTCACCATAAGGGGAAACCCGTTCAATATAGGTTTTAACCTCAGTAGCCCCACCAACATTTTCACGAATAACAGCAATGCCATGAATATTGGCATTTTCACAAATATGCACGTTATTTGCTATACGAGCGTTTTCATAAACCCTAGCATTGTCATACACAGAGGCTTTGTCATAAATAATAGCCTTGCCATACACATGAGCATTACCATAGACATGGGAATTATCAGAAATAACAGCATTGCCATAAACATGGGCATGATCATAGACATAACCAGCAACGATAGCATTGTCATAAACCCGCGCATGACCATAGATATGACCACAAGTAATAGCATTGCCAAAAACCCTTGCATTTTCATAAACGTGACCATTTTTAAACACAAGAGCATCATTATAAACCCAGCAATTGCCATCATGAGAGAGGTTATCTTCCTTTTCAATAAAGCCCCCTAAATCACCAGCCTTAACATCAGCAAAGTCTTTTAATGCTTTAATACGGTAAAGAACATATTCACCAAATACACGCGTTTCATTTGTGAGTGCAAATTTCTTTTGCATAGCACAATTCCTTTATAAAGAAATTTAAATTTTAAAATGAGATGTTTAAAGAGGGGCGCCCCCGCCGCGCCCGTGTCTTATTTACGCAGCGTCTTTTATAGACTGGTCATTATAGACAATTTCTTTACTACAGACTTCAATATTATTGCGAACCCAAGTGTCACCTTTAATGACCGCATTGCGAAAAATCTTTACATTTGCAAAAATACAAGCATATCCGGAAATTTTCGCATTATCATAAATTTTTGTATCATTAAAAACACAAGCGTAATAATGAACATGAGCATTACCAAAAATATGAGCATCCGGATAAATACGTGCAAAGCCATACACATGAGCATTGCCATAAATATTGCCAGCCACAACCGCCTTGCCATAAACACGGGCGTTTTCATAAATGCAAGCAACATTGTTTACATGAGCATAGTCACTTACAACGGCATCATCGTAAACCCGTGCATTGCTATAAACCTTGGCTTTCCCTCCGACCCAGCAATTGCCATCATGAGAGAGGTTGCTTTCACCTTGTATAAAACCACCTAAATCGCCTTTTTTTACATCTCCAAAATCTCTTAAAGCTCTAATCCTATGAAGCGTTTTAAAGCCAACCTCTATTGTTTCACCTGTAAATTCATATTTTTTTGCAGGCTCTTGTTGATTAGCAAGCGCGGTTTCATTTGAAATGGAAGAGATAACGGGGGTGTTGTTTGATATATTTGTCATAATTAAAACCTATCTGTTTAAAAGTTTGTTATTGACAGCCCATAAGGGCGCCGGGCGCTAACAAACACGGCAGATAGTCCGTTGCTATGCTTTTCCCTCGCGAAGGGTATTGTATGGCATAGCTACACCCGACAAAATCATCATATATGCTAACAAAAGCATAAAAGATAGTCAGTTTTTATAACAGGATTAGGTTTATCGTAACCTATTCGCTATCTGTTTTAGTGTTTGTTAATCACTTGAGTACTTATATAACAAAATACGTATTTATTGTCAAATAATATTTTATATTTTTTGATATTTTTTTGTATTTTTTAAATACGTTGTGTATTGATAATATCTTATGCCTATTAATTGCTTCTTTTATATTTATGTGATTTTAAAGCTATATTACGGGCTTTGTGAAACGACTGCGTATTTTCTGAATCTATACATCTATAATATTTAGAAACGCTCTCATAATGCGTATTTTAAACTTTATAACCTATCAATTTTGTCACTAAATGGCTTTTAAGATTTCTGTTAATTTCTTTTAATA
>NZ_JBHILR010000085.1:0-554 GCF_042193415.1 Bartonella sp. TT121SHDZB
TTTTTGTGTTTTTTCAGACCTGCCAGTGATACTAGGGTTCTAAAGGACCTTCTTAAAGCTAAAATAATTTTAAAAACCTTTGCAGCAAAAGAAATAAAAATTCTATTCATATGAATAAGTGTATTTCATATTAGAAAAAAAAACAATTATTTCAAAAAAAAAGTTAATGAGCCATTTTTAAATTAAAAATTATGCCTCTATTATCAGATGTTGTATTTTACACTAGTTTATAGTTAAAAATAGATATGGCTGGAGATGCTCTTAGAATTTCTTAGGTGTACCCAGTTATACACGTAGGGATGTATTTATATACACATTTTAATGGGACCTGATAGTTACTTAGAATCTCTTAGGGGTACCGAGTTAGTTATGCATGGCAACGCAACAGCCTGTGATCGGCAGGGGATCTTAATCCCTTTAAAATTGGCCAAGCGGTGGCAGTCCTTGCTCTCCGCTTGCCATTATCCTGCGAATGATTTTACTGGCTTGCCAGTGTTTTTTTTTGTGTTTTTTCAGACCTGCCAGTGATACTAGGGTTCTAAAGGACCTTCTTA
>NZ_JBHILR010000086.1:0-229 GCF_042193415.1 Bartonella sp. TT121SHDZB
TTTTTGTGGGTTGGCAAGCCGCTGGCCGCAGCCGTTGCACGGCGAGGGCATGGCCGGCTCTCTACAATGCGTGAATGATCTCCCGCGAACCCACCATTGAACGCCTGGCCACAGCGCGCCAGTTGCTGCTTGAGCCCTTCGGGCTCGATGAAACCCATCTCGCGCGCGCACTGGCCGAGATCCGCAGCCACCAGGTCGACGACGCCGACCTCTACTTCCAGTACACCCG
>NZ_JBHILR010000086.1:300-552 GCF_042193415.1 Bartonella sp. TT121SHDZB
GCGAGAAGACGGCATTTGCCTATTCCGACGATATTTCCGAAGCCTCGCTGCTGGATGCCGCGCGCACCGTGCGCTCCCGCTCGGGCGCGGCCCAGAGCAAGCGCGTGCGCGCCAATGCTCCCAAGATTGCGCAAAGCCGCTCGCTGTATCCCGGCCTGGACCCCATCGCCACGCTGGACAGCACGGCCAAGGTCGAGCTGCTGGGCAAGGTCGAGAAACTGGCCCGCGCCAAGGACCCGCGCGTGGTCCAGG
>NZ_JBHILR010000087.1:0-551 GCF_042193415.1 Bartonella sp. TT121SHDZB
TACTCGGAGGCGCAGACAGAGGTCTCGTAAGGGGAAGGAAATCGATGATGGGGAAGGCTCGGAAAGTCCTTCACCGTTGGGAGAAAAACCTAGTTTTACTCCAACGGAAAAAGGCGGAGCCAGCGGTTTTCCACCTAACAACTTCTTTGATGGCCTTCCTCCGGAGTTTACTACTGACGAGTCGCTGGAGGATGAGGAGAAACAACGGGTTTTTGCCGAGGGCTCCCAACGTGTCAACGAGGGTTGGCCCTTCGAACTTCTTTAACCTTGCGTTTGAATCCGTATATAAGCATGCTTGCTGATCTTGAGTTTCATGCAGGGACTAAGAGTGTTTGGCAATGCGCTTGACTCAAGTTTCCGCAAGTCTAGGATTGCTAATTTCAAGACCAAAGAAGCTGAGCGAGAGCTCTTCCCATTCCGACAAGAGGTAGCGGCGCAGAACGCAAAGAAAGCTGAGCTTCATGCTCGAGCCCTGGTTCGGGCGGAAAGGAGAGGAAGAAGTATGGTCGCAGCGGAGGTGGCAAGACGGGCGGAATCGTTTGCTGCTGAGT
>NZ_JBHILR010000088.1:0-549 GCF_042193415.1 Bartonella sp. TT121SHDZB
AGAGACAGCAATAAAATCCATAGGGGCTTGTTGACGCTCTGAAACGTCATAAACATAATCCATGAATGGCATGGGGAATTGTAATGGATTAAAAGGCTCGACGGGTAAGAGAGCCGCCGTGATAGGCTTTAATTCCCCCCAACCATTTTGTTGCAATGCTTGCTTATAAGGAATGGCTTTTAAACAAGTCTTATCATTTAAAGAAACATTATCGTTATCATTGACGGGAGTATTTTTATTATTGTTTTGTAAATTACTATCTTTCATAGTTTCCCTCTTTTAAGAAAGTAATACGTTATTAAAATCGGTTCCTTTTGGAGCTTGCATGATAAAGACCTCAAAGCCATGGCTATAGGCACGCGCAGCGAGGTTAAAACCTGCTTTACGACCCGCATCATCGCCATCCATTGCGATTGTCAAACGCCCTTTTGTATGAGGTAAATTCACATGCCTCATGCCATGGGTTGAAAGGGACGCCCATAAATCAACGGGCTCTGATAACAACCCAGACAGCAGAGCCAGACCGGTTTCAATGCCTTCACAAATGAC